>JAOUJV010000041.1 GCA_029882995.1 Gammaproteobacteria bacterium
ACATTGTTTCCTTATCCAGTTTTTTATCCCACTCCGGTACCATCTCGGCAATTTCAAGATAATGCTCATTTAACCTTGTTGCCCATTTTTCAAGATGTTCTGCATCCTTGTTGTCGGCATAATACTTTACTGCCTGCATTTCACGCCGCAGATTAAACATATTATGCAGCCACACCTGACGCTTGTTTTCCGGTTGATACCACTGTGCTAATGAAGCCGGTGGCGTTCTGACCAGCGCCGCCTTGTCTTCATGGGTGTAAACCACAACGCCAACTATCGCAATCAGTAGGCATTGAAGAAGAAAAAATTGAATCCAGCGCATTGGAATTAATCAGGACAAGCAGTACTACGGAGACTCATTCCTGCTCTTTTTCATTGGTAACGCCCGTAAATTTATAGATAAGCTTGTTAATATATCTATTGGTTGGGCGAAAAACATAAAATGCAGATGGCGTCATGATGCCATAGAAAAACATTTCTTCATTATCGCTGGCAACAACCAGAACCAGAATAAGCATGAGAACAATGCTTATTAGTGCATAGATAGACCATGCAACTTTCGTATAATAGGCGTGTTTTTGATCTTGATTTTCTACCATTTTTTTAATACCTGACTATTTAACAGATGGGCTAATGCTACCTACTATCCTGTGTTTTTTAAACCTAAAAAATTAATAATAATGTTTTCATCGCTTTACTATTGCTTGTTACCTATTTACCCTTTATAAATTCCTTCACATCCGCCACATGGCGTTTGCTGACTTCCAGTTTATCATCAATTCCTTTTAGTAATACATGTACGTGTCCTTCATTGTTTTTTTCCATACCATTGATATGGGCACTGGCAACCAGAGCATTACGGTGTATACGGATAAACCGATCCTTAAATTCCTCTTCAAGCGCCTTTAACGTATCTGTAATAATCTGTTCCCCGTCTTTATAACGCACAGTGACATATTTTTGGTCGGCCAGAAAATAAATAATGTCATCCACTGGTATGAGTTGCAGTTTGCCCTGAGCGTTAATACTGATATGAGTACGACCATGATTATCTTCAGTATTGCGGATGGCATTGATCTGAACACGGTTTAGTTTAATGGCCTTTTCAAGTGCCTGTTGCAGACGTTCCTTACGCACCGGTTTGAGCAAGTAATCAATGGCGTTGGTCTCAAAAGCCGACAATGCATGTTCATCATATGCGGTAGTAAAAATCACAGCAGGTGGATCATCGAGTTGTGCCAGGTGTTGTGCCGCTTCAAGGCCATCCATGCCCGGCATGCGAATATCAAGTAACACCACGTCGGGCATTTGTTCAGCACATACACTTAGCGCTTCCGAACCGTTACCGGCTTCACCACAAACTTCTTCACCCAGTTCATTAACCATGGAACGTAGGCGATCACGCGCCAGGCTTTCATCATCGGCAATCAAGATTCTCACATCATGTTCCTGTTGTTAACTATTAAGAGGAATATGTAATGTAACCACATAGATTTGTCCCTTGTCTTCTGCATCCAGATCAGCTCTGCCATGATAAAATACCTGCAAACGTTCACGTACATTAGCTACCGCAATTTCATTTCCCTTGTTATTCATTTTACCGGTTTGTGATGTACTCAATGGATTACTGATTTCCAGCATCAGTGTATCGTCTCTCGTGCTGGCATTAACGCAGATTGTTCCACCTTCGGGCAAGGTTTCAATACCATGATAGATGGCATTTTCAAGCAGAGGCTGAATAGTGAGCGACGGAATTTTTATATCAGCTGGTGCATCTGCAATATTCCATTCTATATTCAGTCGATCACCAAGTCGCAATTTTTCAAGTCGCAGGTAACGTTTACCTAAATCAAATTCTTCCTGCAAGGTGGTTTGACCGCTACCTTCCTTGAGCGTGACACGAAACAGATCAGACAAATCTTCTATCGCTTCTTCAGCCACTGCAGGTTTATCACGTGTGAGACTGGCAATGACATTCATACTATTAAATAGAAAGTGCGGACGGATACGTGCCTGTAACGCATCCAGCCGTGCGCGGGATTCAGATTGTACTTTCAGTTTCCACTGATGCTGAATATAGAGATAGCGCAGGGCAATGGCCGAGACAATCATACTAATGGCCAGATTGCGTGCGAGAAAATCCATATGCCAGTTATCCGGCAATACGGTAAACAGGCCGGTATAGCGTGTTATCCAGAATGCGGCCTCACTCAACAAAAGGGTGACCAATATCAGCAGGGCATAGCTCAGCAGACCGGCGATTTTATCACTGAAGCGGCAGAGCCACTTGCGTGCCACACACAGAACGGCGGTACCGGTAAGCGCAATCCATTGTATAAAAAGTGAAATCAAGCCCAGATCTTCCCATTGAAAGCGTTGCCCGGTAATTGGCGCAATGGCCAGCACAAAGGCGAGTAGCTCGGCCACCAATACGATGACAAATACGACCGGGATGGCGCAAAAGTCCGGCAGGAACAATTCATGATTGCTGGTTTGTGCTGGGTTTTCTGACATCTGATAAGGATAGACGGAATTACACCTTAATATTGCAAAAAATGTCGCGTTTTTCTATATCCGACTGGCGATCATAAAAATAGGCTGTACAATTGCTGTCATTATGAAAAACAGTGACAACAACAAACCCTGGCAAGGGCGTTTTACCGCAGCCACTGATGCCTCAGTCGAGGCATTTACCGCTTCGGTCGGTTTTGACCAGCGTCTGTATCACCATGATATAGAAGGCTCGATTGCGCATGCCTCCATGCTGGCGCATGTCGGGGTGATTACCGATGCCGAGTGCAAAACCATTGTTGATGGTCTGAATGATATTCGCGGCGAGATTGAGCGTGGTGATTTTGCATGGTCGGTTGCACTTGAAGATGTACATATGAATATCGAGGCACGCCTGACAGAACGCGTGGGTGATGTGGGTAAAAAACTGCATACCGGGCGTTCGCGTAATGATCAGGTGGCGACAGACATTCGTTTGTATCTGCGTGACGAGATCAATGCCATTTGCAAGGAATACATGGCGCTGGCCAATGCACTGATCGATATTGCCAAAAAGGAATCCGGTACCATTATGCCGGGCTTCACACATTTGCAGGTCGCCCAGCCGGTCACGCTCGGCCATCATGTACTGGCATGGTTTGAAATGCTGGTACGTGATTTGCAACGCATGCAGGATTGTAAAAAGCGTGTGAACGTGATGCCGTTAGGTTCGGCCGCATTGGCAGGTACAACCTATCCTATTGATCGTGAATACACGGCAAAGCTGTTGGGCTTTGACAGCGTGACAGAAAACTCACTTGATGCAGTGAGTGATCGTGACTTTGCGATTGAATTTGTCTCTGCAGCATCTATAACGATGATGCATTTATCCCGTATGTCGGAAGAATTGATCTTGTGGTCATCGGCACAATTTGATTTTATCGAGATCAGTGACAGTTATTGCACCGGCTCTTCCATTATGCCGCAAAAGAAAAATCCGGATGTGCCGGAGCTCGTGCGTGGTAAGACCGGTCGTGTCATGGGGGCGTTAAATGGTTTGCTTGTGTTAATGAAATCACAACCGCTTGCATATAACAAGGACAATCAGGAAGACAAGGAACCCTTGTTTGATACGATTGATACCCTGAAAGGCTCACTGCATTTGTTTGCAGGTATGATGCCGGAGATTGAATTCAAGCGTGACAACATGAAAGCGGCTGCATTACAGGGCTTTTCAACCGCAACTGATCTTGCAGATTACCTTGTAGTTAAGGGTGCTGCGTTTCGTGATGCGCATGAAATTGTTGGCAAGGCAGTGCGTTATGGTATTGATCAGGGCAAGGATTTGTCTGAAATGACAACAGATGAATTAAAACAGTTTTCTGATTTAATTGTTGATGATGTGCATGATGTGTTGACACTGGAAGGTTCAGTAGCGGCACGTAATCATATTGGCGGTACCGCACCAGCGCAGGTCAAGGCAGCAATTCAACGTGCAGAAAAGCGTTTGGCTGATCTTGCTTGATCATGGCTGTTGATTCTCTCGAACAACTCCGCCAGCAACTTGCTGAATTCGCCGCCGCACGTGACTGGGATCAGTTCCATTCTCCCAAAAATCTTTCGATGGCATTGATTGGTGAAGCGGCAGAACTGGTCGAGCATTTTCAGTGGTTAACCGAAGAACAAAGCAAACAGCTTGATGACGAAAAACAAAAAGAAGTCCGCCTCGAAATGGCGGATATTCTTATTTATTTGATCCGGATTGCTGACAAACTGGATATTGACCTTGTCAGTGCGGCAAAAGATAAAATTGCCATAAATGAACAGCGTTATCCTGCAGAACAGGTAAAAGGTGATGCACGCCGAGCCGACGAATACTGAAACTAGTTCATCTGAATAACTTCAGCACCATGACCCGCCTTCAACGCTTCACTCACGCGGGATAACAGCAAGGTTACATCATCCCCTTTCTGCCATTCCGCCACACCAAAGTGCGGAATCAGTTCAATAGGATCACCGTTATCTGCGACCACATCCATTTTCAGGAGATATTCATTAACCTTGGCAACCAGTTTGGATGCATCATCTTTTCTGGTTTCCGGTAAAACAAAAATGAATTCGTCCTCTTCAGTGTGTGCTATCAAATCTGCCCAGCGCATTTGATCTTTCAACAACTGACCAACCGTCACCAATACCCTCTCGCGAGTTGAAACACCATAGCGATCATCCATATCCTCAAGCCCTTCCAGATACATGGCAACAACGGACAGTGGGTTGTTATAACGGCGACTACGTGAAACCTGTGGATCCAGGCCCTGTACCAGTGAACGTTCGTTCAGCAGACCGGTAACCGGGTCCTTGGTACGAATATATTCAGAGACATCGGCAAAATAGCGTAACTGACCCTTGCCAGACTGTTCCGGCATATCCTGAATCCAGCATTTGAGCCAACATTCGGGATTATTATTGATGGATGGCAGGGCAATGATTTCATCATCGGATAGCAATCGCTTCAGACACATCTGTACCAGCTTATCGTCACCATTCCCAATCAGGGATTCAATAGGCACACCTAGAATACAGGCCAATTCATCATTTGCCCAGGTAACACGACCTGAACCATCCAGCATAAGCATCGCCAGTGGTGCTGATTGAAGCGCCTGTGAAGATAACATCAGATCCGGATGTTTTGCCATTTTTCCCCCTAATAACAATAAGTTACAATAATTTTTTATATTTTGTGAAACTAAATCCCCAGATTCATACCTTTTAAAGCGGAATCCTGTGAGAAACCTTTAGGGAAATTTTAAGGATTTGTTTCGCTATCTTATCCTGTAGGTTGTCGTCTGCTACTGATTCCAGTCAATAAAATACGGTTTTATCCTAAGCAGTTGAAACAAAAAATAATTTAATTTTCCTTGTTATTTCCTTCACAGAATCCTTACTGCTATATGCAGATTTTCATAATTCTGCCGATAGACACTTTATGCAGGAAGTAAAACAAAATCAGGCAGTTCCATCACTTGACCGGCAGGAGATCCTGTCGATCAAACGCCGTTTTATTAACGTAAATCGGCAACGTATATTTCGCACCGAGCAGACATTACGCATAAAACGTCAGCGTGATTTTCTGAATTTGTTGCCATTCCTGTTCCATACCAATAATTATTTACTGCCAGGATATATATCAGAAGATGTGCCATGTGGTGTCTGTGACTATTCTCCCAGTCATGCGGCTATCAAGATAGCCAAATCAATGAACAAGAAGTTTGAATTCAAAAAACGTGCCTTGTTCAATCTTGCTGTGCAATCCATGTTCATGATGGGCAGTAGCGGCACCATCGCCTATTCAGAAAAAAGTGACTTTGACATCTGGTTATGTCATGACCCCAGCCTGGATGAAGAACAGCTTGAACTGCTACAACGGAAATGTTCCGCTATTGAAAAATGGGCAGATGAAATCGGACTGGAAGTGCATTTCTTTTTAATGAATGCAGATACTTTCCGCAGTGGTATTGTTACCGATCTATCAAGTGAAAGTAGTGGTACTGCACAGCACCATTTGTTGCTTGAAGAATTTTATCGTTCCAGTCTTTTAATTGCAGGACGCTATCCAATATGGTGGCTTGTGCCGCCGGAGCATGAAACAAATTACTCAGGTTATATCCAGGCATTGATTGATTGTGGCGCGGTTGCCGAACGTGAATATATTGATTTTGGTGCACTGCCTACCATCCCGGCAGAAGAATTTTTCGGCGCTGCCATCTGGCAAATATCAAAAGGTATTGAATCTCCTTACAAGTCTGTTTTAAAGATCCTGTTAATGGAGGCTTATTCGTCTGAATACCCCGGCATGGATTTACTGAGTCATCGATTCAAGCGCGCAGTTCATCGTGGTGAAAAAAATCTGGAAGAACTGGATCCCTACATCATGATGGTGAACAAGGTAGAGGAATACCTCAGAAACCGGCATGAAGAAAATCGTCTGGAACTGGCAAGACAATGTTTCTATTTCAAGATCAACCAGAAACTGAGTAATGAAGATAAATCGATCGAAAAGCCATGGCGGCGTGAAGTCATGGAAAAAGTTGTGCAGCGGTGGGGCTGGGATCAGACTCATTTGTTGATGCTTGATTACAGACCCACATGGAAATTTCATCGTGTCAGTGAAGAAAGAAAAACACTTATTGAGGAACTGACCAACAGTTACCGGATGCTGTCCAGATTTGCGCGTGAATCCGGTGTCAGCGCGATGATAAGCCAGCAGGATCTGAATATTCTTGGTCGTAAACTGTATGCCTCTTTTGAGCGCAAGGCCGGTAAAATTGAAATTATCAATAATGACATTTCTTCCAGTCTTGTTGAAAACCACGTTACCATTATTAATCAGCCTTCCGGTGCCGGAAAGGATAACTGGTTAATTTACAGTGGCACAGTAAAGAAGGACAAGGTACGCCAGCTAACGCCATTGAAACGCGCACGCAGTCTGGTCGAACTGATTGCGTGGTGTCATTTTAACAAACTGATTGACAAGGGAACGGTGATCGGACTCAGTGCGACAACCACTCTGGTTACAACACGGGATCTGCATCAGATTATTGATGTGTTTTCACAGCATTTCCCGGACGGAAAAATATCAAAACCGAAAACAGCTGATTTTGCCAAGGGTGCATCTGTTAAAAAATCATTACAGTTCGTCAATATCGGCATTGACCCAATTACCGGTAATATGGAACAGGGTAAGCATCTTATTAGTAACAAGAGTGACTCTCTTGCCTACGGCGGAGGATCTAAAAATCTTGCACTGACCATCGACCAGGTCATTGTTACTACCTGGGGTGAAATACTGACATCCCGGTTTGCCGGTGATACCGGGCCAGTTGACGCTTTATGCAACCAGCTACGTATGATGTCCGGTAATCCGGCAGACAGTACATCCAGTGTCAGTTCGTTCTGTTTTACATCCTATCGTGCGATCCCTATTGCAAACCGGATAAAAGAACTGTTTGAGAGCCTTATTCAGAGCTATAAAACAACTGACTCAATAAAATACGATCGCTATGTGCTGACCGTTGGTACTGACTACTTTGTAATTGATTTTATTGATGGCACACCACGCTACGAACGTATAAATAATTATCCTGCATTAATTAATTATCTGTCTGGCACCCAGCGGGATTATGGCCAGGTCATTATTGACCCATATTCACTGGCCAATACGATATTGCCCCTCATTTATAAAAAGAACAAAGATAATACTGTGCAGCTGTTTTATCGAGTTGCCGGTTCCAATGTTGATATTTATATTCTGGATGAAAAAGGATCGCTGTTTCATCATAATACTTCCTTCTTTACCGATGATGCTTTACTTAATCAGTATAATCTCTTCTTCAACTCAATAATCAACAGAAAAAATATTATGGTTAACTCGGGTGAGGAAGAAGAAAATATTGCAATAGAATTTTTTCAGATTAACCATGACAACCAGCATGGCAAATACTCACTCAACCAGAAGACATGCCAGACTGTCAGTGCTGCATTTAATTATTTACCAGTACAGGTAATTGGCGATCTGTCTGAAGACGGGAAACCTTCCTATACAATATATTGCAATGAAAAAGAATTCTCCATTCTGGAGCATGGTGAGGATATCTATAATCAGGTTGCACAATTTGTAATGCAGAAACGCAAGGGCGCTGAACACTATCCTATTTATATTACGGATCTGGACTTATCGCCTGCTGTGCTGGATGCTGAATCTGCTGAAACAATCCAGACTGTGCACTTCCTGAAACACAAGAAAGAGATTGAAGACAAACTATTCAACGCGATGCGTTCACTCTAATATCTTTCTTATCCAGTCAGCAATATCATCGATCTGTTCTGCGCATACCGTATGTGGCATATCATAACTATACCAACCGACCTCATGTCCCAGTTTTTTCATATGATGAAATGATTTTTCCGCTAGCGTAATCGGGACAACCGTGTCCTGTGTTCCATGCATCATCACTACCGGAACTGTCATGCTTGAAGGAGATTGTTCCTGTTCCAGTTTTTCACGTAGCGGCAAATAGGTTGAAAGTGCCATGATACCTGCCAGCCTTCCCGCATAGCGTAAACCGGTATGCAGTACAATTGCGCCACCCTGCGAGAAGCCGGCCAGAATAATCCTGTCCTCGGAAACACCTTGTTCAATTTCGCTGGCAATCAGGTTTTCCAGTAATTGCGCTGATGAGCAAATCCCGGCTTCATCTTCTTCCTGAATAAACTCGGTACTGGTAATGTCATACCAGGCTGGCATGACATAGCCGCCATTAATTGTCACCGGTATTTCAGGTGCATGCGGAAAAACAAAACGCAGACCCAATGACGCAGGTAAATTCAGCTCCGGCACAATCGCCTCGAAATCATGTCCGCTGGCACCCAGACCATGCAACCAGATAATACTGCTTTTGATCTTACCCACTGGATTGATTTCAACAGCCGGCAATTTTGTATTATTCAAAGGCAAGCTCCACTGCTACGCCGGCTTGCTCCGAGCAAACCCGGTTGAGTAAATCATGCAGTTCTTCCTTGTCACCGGTATGCCACAGACTGCCTTCCTCATTCATATCAAGATGATAACCTCCTGATTTTGCAGCCACCCATATTTGTCTGGCGGGTGTCTGGCGATTAATGATGACCTGTGTGCCATTTTCAAATTCAAGGGTCAAAATACCATTTGCCGTTTCATAATCAATGTCGACAGAACAGTCTTCCACTGCATCCTCTATTTTTATCAGTATTTCATCTACCAGCCGGTTAAATTCTGTTTCGTTCATACCTGTTTCCGAATATATTCAAGTTCAGCCCCGCTTATTGTAACACCTTCTTTTCCAGAGTATGTGAAATGGCTGGCCAAAGGTTTATACTCATGAAACTGAAACTCGGGAGTTAAAAATGAAAAGTCGATCTTTAATGACAATGATGGCGATGATACTTTTAGCAGGCATGCTGGCTGTCTCCGGCTGTGGCCAAAAGGGTGCACTCTACCTGCCTGATGATCAAAAGAAAGAAAAAAAATCCAGTTAACTGATCCATGATGAAAAATCTTTCAGAACGTGAAGGGGCTCTCCATCTGGAGTCGACCAATCTTGCTCAGGTTGCACAGCAATACGGTACGCCCTGCTATGTCTATTCACGTAATACAATTGAGGATAACTGGGATGCCTTTGACAAGGCATTTGCTAATCACCCACATCTTGTCTGTTATGCAGTCAAGGCCAATAGTAGTTTGTCCATATTAAATTTACTGGCTAAGAAAGGTTCCGGTTTTGATATTGTTTCCGGCGGTGAGCTGGAACGTGTTTTACGTGCCGGTGGCAAACCCGAAAATGTTGTCTTTTCCGGTGTTGGCAAAACTGCAGATGAAATCCGGCTCGCTCTTGAAAAAGGTATTCGCTGTTTTAATGTCGAATCTGAATCCGAACTGGAACATATAAATGATATTGCACTTGGTGTTGGCAAGGTTGCTCCGGTTTCATTACGCATTAATCCGGATGTGGATGCCAAAACCCATCCCTATATTGCAACCGGTTTGAAAGAAAACAAATTCGGGATCGCGTTTGAACGTGCAAAAGAAGTGTACCTGAAAGCATCGTCAATGAAAGGTGTCCGCATTGAGGGCATTGATGCACACATCGGTTCACAACTGACCAGTACCCAGCCTTTTGTTGATGCACTCAACCGTGTTTTGCGATTAATTAATGAACTTGAATCACAAGGTATCACTATTCATCATATTGATATGGGTGGCGGACTTGGTATTTGCTATGAAAATGAAACACCACCATCTCCATCTGATTATGCACAGGCCCTGCTGGACAAACTGGGTGCAACCAACAAGGAAATTCTGATTGAACCTGGCCGCGCCATTGTCGGTAATGCCGGCGTATTACTAACCAGAGTTGAATATCTCAAACACAATGAAGACAAGAATTTTGCGATTGTGGATGCAGCCATGAATGATCTGATGCGCCCCACGCTCTATGACGCATGGCATGCCATTACGCCGGTCACGACACGAAAATCTAAAACGCAAACCTATGACATTGTAGGCCCCGTTTGTGAAACCGGTGACTGGCTGGGCAAAAACCGGCAATTAAACCTCGAAGAAGGGGACGTGCTTGCAATTGAAAATGTCGGAGCCTACGGTTTTACCATGAGTTCCAACTACAACACCCGACCACGCTGTGCCGAAATCCTGATTGATGGGGACAGAACCCATGTGATCCGTGAAAGGGAAAGACTGGACGATTTGCTGAAGGGTGAAACAATCCTTTCGGACTGAAAATAGCTGGACAACACTTGCAAGTCTGCTGACAGGCAGTACTCTATACCCTCATGAGAATCGAATTCACCAAAATGCATGGCCTCGGGAATGATTTTGTTGTCATAAACAATCTGTCCCGCGCCATTTCCCTGTCCGGAGAAAACATCCGGTTTATCGCTGATCGCCATCTGGGGGTCGGTTGTGATCAGTTATTGCTCATTGAACCTGCCCGTAACCCGGAAAATGACTTCAGTTACCGGATATTTAATGCTGACGGCGGTGAGGTCGAGCAATGTGGTAACGGTGCCCGTTGTTTTACGCGTTATGTCTATGATCGCGGGCTGACTGATAAAAAGGCCATTTCCATGGAAACACTCGGTGGTGTGATTACCGGACATATAGAACAGGACAATCAGGTACGCGTCGACATGGGCACACCGGTATTTGAACCAGGACAAATCCCTTTTTCTGCCGAAGCAGAAGCTGAAACCTATGAGCTTGAAGCGCTCGGCAACAGCTGGAATATCAGTGCTGTTTCCATGGGTAATCCTCATGCCGTACTGGTTGTTGATAATGTCGATGCTGCACCCGTAAATACGCTTGGTCCAGAAATTGAGCATCATGCACGTTTTCCACAACGTGTTAATGTCGGGTTTATGCAGGTTATTGATAACTCTCATATCAGGTTGCGTGTTTTTGAACGCGGTGCCGGTGAAACACAGGCCTGTGGTACCGGGGCCTGTGCCGCCGTTGTTACAGGAATACGCAGGGGTTTATTGGAAAATAATGTACAAGTCAGCCTGCAAGGCGGTGATCTTCTGATAAACTGGGATAGTAGAAATAATAATAATAATGTCTGGCTGACCGGACCAACCACATATGTTTTTGAAGGGGTGATTGAATTATGACAGCACAGCAAGGGCTTGATAATAACGAACTTGATCAGGAAAAAACCATTGCCGACTATTTACGAACCCATCCTGATTTTTTTTCACGCCATACCCAGTTACTCAGCACTTTAAAAATTCCACACCATGCAGGTGATGCTATTTCTCTTGTTGAATATCAGGTCTCTGCATTACGCGAACAAAAAAAACGACTTGAACGTGAATTAAAAACCCTGATTTCCGTTGCACGTGATAATGATCAGCTAAGTAAATACATGCACCGTCTGACGGTGGCATTAATGGAAACAGCAACTCTGAATGAAATTGTTCAGGTTGTACAGGAATCGCTGCGTAATGATTTTAATGCTGATGCGGTTGCCTTACGCCTGTTTATCGACAATCTGGATGATGCCTCTTCCTTACCGGAAAATATCGTTACAGAACGCAACCATCCTTCTGTATCTGAATTTGAAAAAATACTGAACGATACAAAACCAGTTTGCGGCAAGTTCAGACAATCTCAAATGGAATACCTGTTCAGTGAGCAACATGAAGAAATCAAGTCTGCTGCACTCATACCTGTTTCAGGTACTACATATACAGGTATTCTCGCGATTGCCAGTCATGACAAGGATCGCTATCACGCCGGTATGGGAACCCTGTTCCTGCAATATATAGGTGATTTGCTGAGTTGTACCTTACGCCCTTTTATTGAAGAAAAAGAGCATGAATAAAGACGCTGTAATATGGATAGATCAATTTCAACTCTATCTGCAAAACGAAAAGCGTTATTCAAAACATACCTGTCAACATTACCAAAGTGAACTGGAAAGATTTTCCGGTTACTGTGATCGCAATTCAGTCAATGACTGGAAAGAGCTGAACACATTTCATATAAGACAATATATTGCTTCAGAACATCGACGTGGACTAAAAGGAAGCAGTCTGCAGAGATCGCTTTCTGCACTGCGCAGTTTTTTTAAATACCTGCAACGCGAAGCAGTGATTGAAAACAATCCTGTTACCGGCATCAGCGCTCCCAAAACAGAAAAGAAACTGCCACACACCCTCGACGTTGATCAGATAAACAGGTTGCTCGATATTAAAAATGATGACCCGCTGACAATACGCGATTTGGCCATGATGGAACTGATGTATTCTTCCGGGCTGCGTGTGTCTGAACTGGTGTCACTTGATGTAATAGACATCGATCTTGGAGATGGCACGGCACGTATTACCGGTAAAGGTGCCAAGACCCGCATCGTGCCGGTTGGTAATCAGGCATGCAAGGCAGTAAGACAATGGCTGAGGCATCGAACCGGCTTGGCGCAAGATGAAGAAACCGCCTTGTTTGTCGGCAAAACCGGTAAGCGGTTGTCGCAACGTACCTTTCAAAAACGCCTGCGCGACTGGGCGATCAAGCAGGGAATTGATGGCCACGTCCACCCGCATATGCTGCGCCATTCCTTTGCCAGCCATATGCTTGAATCCAGCGGTGATTTACGTGCCGTACAGGAAATGCTTGGTCACGCCGACATCCGCACCACCCAGATTTATACCCACCTTGATTTCCAGCATCTGGCAAAGGTTTATGACAAGGCACATCCACGTGCCCGAAAACAAAAATCATAGCCTTACCCATTGATTTAATTAAATAATTACCTGTTTTCGCAGGATCGTGTACAATGCTTCGCCCTGCAAGGGAGTTTTTATTCTGAATTCGGAGATCTTCCATTGGAACAATACAGAGGTACAACTATTCTTTCAGTCCGCCGCAACGGCAAGGTCGTAGTTGGCGGTGACGGCCAGGTTTCTCTGGGCAATACGATTATGAAAGGCAATGCACGCAAGGTACGTCGTCTTTATAATGACAAGGTGCTGGCCGGTTTTGCCGGCGGTACTGCCGATGCCTTTACACTTTTTGAACGTTTTGAAGGCAAACTGGAAAAATACTCCGGCAACCTGACTCGTGCCGCCGTTGAGCTGGCCAAAGACTGGCGTACTGACAAGGCACTGCGTCGTCTTGAGGCATTGCTGGTTGTTGCTGACAAGGAAGCCTCGCTGATTATTTCCGGTAACGGCGATGTCATTGAACCGGAAGAAAGCCTGATGGCAATCGGTTCCGGTGGACCATTTGCACAAGCAGCCGCGCGCGCCTTGCTGGATAACACCGAGCTGGATGCCCGCGCCATTGTCGAGAAGGCACTGGGTATTGCAGGTGATATTTGCGTTTATACCAACCACAACCTTTCTATTGAAGAACTGGATATTTGAGTTAAGAAAAATCATGTCGGAAATGACCCCTAGAGAAATTGTTCAGGAACTGGACAAACATATTATTGGACAGGATGAAGCAAAACGCGCTGTTGCCATTGCACTGCGTAATCGGTGGCGGCGTTCGCAAGTGGATGAATCACTGCGTAATGAAATTACACCCAAGAATATTTTAATGATTGGACCTACCGGTGTGGGCAAAACAGAAATTGCACGTCGACTGGCCAAGCTGGCTAATGCGCCGTTTATTAAGGTAGAGGCTACCAAATTCACTGAAGTTGGTTATGTCGGTCGTGATGTTGAATCCATTGTCCGTGATTTAACTGACATTGCAGTCAAGATGATGCGCGAAAAGGAAATGGAAAAAGTACGTTTCCGGGCAGAAGAAGCAGCGGAAGAACGCATTCTTGATATTCTGTTACCACCGGCACGCACAATCGGCTTTGAGCCGGAAGAAAAACCGAAAGAAGGTGAGTCCGGTACCCGCCAGATGTTTCGCAAACAATTGCGTGAAGGCAAACTGGATGACAAGGAAATTGAAATTGAAATCAGTGTCTCTGCTGTGGGTGTTGAAATCATGGCACCACCCGGCATGGAAGAAATGACCAGCCAGTTGCAGGGCATGTTTCAGAATCTGGGTGGCAGTAAAACCAAAACCAGAAAGCTGCGCATCAAGGATGCAATGAAACTGTTAACAGATGAAGAAGCCGGCAAGCTGATTAATGACGACGACGTCAAAATGAGTGCGCTTGAAAATGTTGAGCAGAATGGCATTGTCTTTCTCGACGAAATGGACAAGATTGCCAGCCGTTCAGATCGTGGCGGCCCTGATGTATCACGCGAAGGTGTGCAGCGTGATTTGTTGCCGCTGGTGGAAGGCTCTACTGTTTCAACCAAATATGGCATGATCAAAACCGATCACATCCTGTTTATCGCTTCGGGAGCATTTCATTTATCCAAGCCTTCGGATTTGATTCCGGAATTACAGGGTCGCCTGCCAATACGAGTGGAATTAAATGCGCTAGGTACAGAAGAGTTCAAACGCATTCTGGTTGAGCCGGATGCATCATTAACCGAACAGTATTCTGCATTGATGCAAACCGAGGGCGTTACCCTTGAATTTGCCGATGATGGTATTACCCGTATTGCAGAAGTTGCCTTCAAGGTTAATGAAACTACTGAAAATATAGGCGCACGTCGCCTGCACACAGTCATGGAAAGACTGCTGGAAACCCTGTCTTTTGAAGCCTCTGATCTCCGTGGAGAGAACCGTAAAATCGACATGGATTATGTGGACACACATTTGGGCAAACTGGTTGAGAATGAAGACCTCAGCCGTTACATCTTGTAGTCATCGCAATTAATCGTCTGGAGAAACAGTATGTCCGAAACAAAATTGAAGCCCACTGAACTGAAATTGCATCAGGAATCACGCGTACTGGAAGTCGCATTTGATAATGGTGATAAATATGAACTGCCTTGTGAGCTGTTGCGTGTCTATTCGCCCTCTGCTGAAGTACAGGGTCACGGCCCCGGTCAGGAAACACTGCAAGTGGGTAAGGAAAAGGTCAATATTCAGGGCATCGAACCGGTAGGCAACTATGCTGTCTGTTTGCGTTTTGACGATGGTCATGAAACGGGTATTTATTCCTGGGATTTTCTGCATGATCTGGGTGCGAACAAGGACAAAAAATGGGACACTTACCTGCAACGGCTTGAAGCGGCCGGTCACAAACGTAAAGCTTGATTGCCATGAACAATTCTGACCCACAAGACCAGACTACCCACTTCGGATATGAAAAGGTTTCGGTAAACGAAAAAACCGACAAGGTCTTTGGTGTCTTTCAATCAGTGGCATCTCGCTACGACATCATGAATGATTTGATGTCATTCGGCATTCACCGTGTCTGGAAATGGTTTGCCTGTGAGACCAGTGGTATTCGCCCCGGTCAATATATTCTGGATCTGGCTGGCGGCACCGGCGACATCGCAATGAAACTGTCAGATCGGGTTGGTGACACGGGTGAAGTCGTCATTGCAGATATTAATGATGCCATGCTGTTAAATGGTCGCGGTCGCCTTATGGACAAGGGCTATGCCGGTAACATTCGTTACGTACAGGCCAATGCCGAAGTCCTGCCTTTTCCAGATAATTATTTTGATGCTGTCACCATTTCCTTCGGTCTGCGTAATGTTACCCGTATTGATGTCGCCTTGAAGGAAATGTTTCGTGTTTTAAAACCCGGTGGACAATTACTTGTACTGGAGTTTTCACAACCCAAAGTACCATTATTGAAACAGGCGTATGATTTTTATTCATTTAACATTTTACCTGTCATGGGCAAGATTGTTGCCAATGATGAAAAAAGTTATCGCTATCTTGCCGAATCCATTCGCATGCACCCGGATCAGGATAAGTTAAAACAAATGATTCTGGATGCCGGTTTTGATAAGTGTGAGTATCACAATATGACGGGTGGGATTGTGGCTTTACATAAAGCCAGAAAATATTAATTAACAGGGGTGCCAGGTGCTGGATCAAATCATTGCCTCCTCATTTGAAAAGGCACTTAAAAAATACCTTCAACACGATGAATCCATTGCCGGTAAGCTTGCCAAACTGGAAGGCAAGGTAATCAGTATTGAAAATACCCTGCCGCCATTTACCCTTTTTTTATTTCCTTCCATTAACGGTATTCAAATCAGCACCGATTACAATGCAGAACCGGATGCGATTATTCGCGGCAATCCGGTGTCTCTGACCGCACTCATGACCAGTACTAAAAAATCCGATGTGATGTTTTCCCAGCACGCCAGTCTGCATGGTGATACTGTGGTGGGTCAGGAATTCAGCAATATCCTGAAACAGGTGGATTTTGACTGGGAGGAAGAACTCTCTCATCTCACCGGTGATCCGGTTGCACACCAGATTGGTCGTACCGTTCGTGCCTTGTCTGACTGGGGCAAGGATGTCATGGCATCATCACAGATGAATGTCTCTGAATACCTGCATGAAGAAATACGTTTGCTACCAGCACGCGAGGAAATTAACGGCTTTCTGGCTGAAATCGATCAACTGCGCAATGATACCGATCGACTGGAACAACGCATTACCCGTCTGCTAAAAACAGGGGCTGCATCTTGATTCCAGTTAAACAAATACTGCGCCTGATAAAAATAAACCATGTACTGGTCAAATATGAACTGGATAACATCATTCTGGCCGCGCACCTGTTCCGTCCGGTTCGATTGCTTATTCATGTAACCATGCCCTGGCGCTGGTTTGGTCACCAAAAACAACCGCGTGGCAAGCGTATTCGTCTTGCACTGGAAGAACTGGGACCCATTTTTGTTAAGTTCGGTCAGATACTCTCTACTCGTCGTGATTTACTGCCGGATGACATTGCCGAAGAACTTGCCCTGTTACAGGATCAGGTAACACCTTTCCCCGGCGATCAGGCACGCGCCATTATTGAAAAAAGCTATGGCCATTCGATTGAACAGGTGCTTAATTATTTTAATGAAAAACCACTGGCATCAGCCTCTATTGCACAAGTTCACAGCGCAGAAACTTTTGATGGCAAGCCTGTTATCGTTAAGGTGCTTCGCCCCGGAATAGAAAAAGTCATTCAGCGTGATGTTGATCTGCTTGCTACCATCGCCAGTCTGGCCGAGAAATACTGGGCTGATGGCAAACGTCTGCGACCGCGCGAAGTTGTCGCTGAATTTGAAAAAACCATTTTTGATGAACTCGACCTGATGCGCGAGGCGGCCAACGCCAGCCAGTTAAGGCGTAACTTTGTTAACTCTGATCTGCTGTATGTGCCGGAGACACACTGGCCATTAACAAAGCGTAATGTACTGGTGATGGAACGCATTTCTGGCACCCCCGTCAGTAATATCGAAAAACTACGTGAAAAAAATATTGATCTAAAAAGACTGTCTGAAAACGGAGTAGAAATCTTTTTTACCCAGGTGTTTCGTCATAACTTTTTTCATGCCGACATGCACCCCGGCAATATCTTTGTTGCTGATAATGGCCAATATATTGCTGTTGATTTCGGCATTATGGGTACACTTACACATGAAGATCAGCGTTATCTGGCTGAAAACTTTCTTGCCTTCTTTAATCGTGATTATCGTCGTGTGGCGGAACTGCATGTTGAATCGCGCTGGGT
>JAOUJV010000130.1 GCA_029882995.1 Gammaproteobacteria bacterium
TCTGTACGCAGAAAAAACCAAGCAATCCACAGGAGCAAAACCCATGGTCGTCATGTCTACAAATTTCGGTGATATCACCATTGAGCTGTTTTCGGATAAAGCCCCGATATCATCAGAAAATTTTCTGTCTTATGTAAAAAGCGGATTTTTTGACGGCACCATTTTTCATCGTGTCATACCCGGATTTATGATTCAGGGCGGTGGTTTTGACAAGGACATGAACCAGAAGGCACCTAATGATCCTATCAAGAACGAGGCCGATAATGGTCTTAAAAATGATCGTGGTACATTATCCATGGCTCGTACCAATGTGGTCGACAGCGCCACTTCCCAGTTCTTTATTAACCTGAAGGACAATGATTTTCTGAATCATGGATCACGTGACTTTGGCTATGCCGTATTCGGCAAGGTTGTTGATGGAATGGATATCGTTGACAAGATTGCACAGGTCGATACCGGTAATCATGGTATGCATCAGAACGTACCTGTTGAAGTAGTGGTTATTACCGGCGCAAAAATAAAAGAAGAATAATGCCCTCATTCGACGTTGTTTCTGAAGTCAACATGCATGAAGTCACCAATGCTGTTGATCAGGCCAGTCGTGAAGTAAATACCCGATTTGATTTCAAGGGGTCGAATGCAACCTTTGAACGCAATGACAACATCATTACAATGAAGGCACAATCGGAGTTCCAGCTGACACAAATGCTGGACATCCTGCAAACAAAACTGCACCGTCGTGGTGTGGACATAACCTGCATTGAGCAGGCAGATCCTGAAATGATTGGCAGGGAAGCCAGACAAAATCTCACCTTACGTCAGGGAATAGATGCCCTTCTGTCAAAAAAGATCGTCAAAATTATCAAGGATAAAAAACTAAAGGTACAGGCAGCGATTCAGGGTGAAAAGGTGCGTGTAACCGGAAAAAAAAGAGATGATCTGCAATCTGTTATCTCCTTATTAAAAGAAAGCAAGCTTGGTCTTCCTCTTCAGTTCGATAATTTCCGTGACTGAATCAGGTTACTGATTTATCACCTTTTTATCACCTTCCCTATTTTTCTGGAGAGTTTATATGAATGACAGGATCAATGAACTGCTTGAGCGCATCAGAAATACTCATACAGAATTGCTCAATGAGATACAAAACAAGCAACAGCAATTTTACTACTACATTCAAAAGAAAAAAATCAGATTCGAACCGGGAATAAAACAACAACACCGTTATCTGGCCAAACCACTGCTACGTTATATTCTGGATGCCAATCTGCTCAATATTCTGACTTTTCCCTTTATCTGGCTATGTCTTTTCCCTGCTGTACTTCTTGATTTCATTGTCACTCTCTATCAAATGGTTTGTTTCCCTATCTATGGTATTCCAAAAGTAAAACGGAGTGACTATCTTATTATTGATCGCCAATATCTGGCTTATCTTAATCTGGTCGAAAAATTAAACTGTGTGTTTTGCGGCTACTTTAACGGACTGATCGCCTATGTACGTGAGATAGCCGCCCGTACTGAACAACACTGGTGCCCTATTAAACATGCGCATGCCCTGAAAACCATGCATGACCGTTATCAGTATTTTATAGATTATGGAGATGCAAACACTTATTGTGATTCACTGGATTCCGTCAGGAACAGGTTTCAAGATTTACATTAACCCTGATTTGTTGTGGTAACGATCCCCAGCTCATTTTCAAAACCAAACAGTTTCATATCACGTATGCGCTGCGGGTAAAGGATTCCGTCAAGATGATCGCATTCATGTTGTACAACACGGGCATGAAAACCGCTCGCCTTGCGGTCAATGCGTTCCCCGTTCTGGTCGAAACCACGATAACGAATATTCGAATAGCGGGATACAACGCCACGCATCCCGGGGATGCTCAGACACCCTTCCCAGCCGTCTTCCATCCTGTCATCCAGACGCTCAATAACCGGGTTAATCAGAATTGTTAACGGGACCGGTTCAACATCCGGGTAACGCGGGTTTTTCTCAATGCCAAAAATAACCACTCGTTTATTAACACCAATCTGTGGGGCAGCAAGCCCGGCACCATTTTTGGCCGCCATGGTATCGAGCATGTCGGCAATCAGCTGTTTCAGCTCGTCCGTATTAAAGTCCGTTATTTCTTCCGATACCTGTAACAGACCAGGCTCGCCCATGCGCAATACTTTCCTTTCTGCCACACTTACCTCCATCTCGCTTTCATGTATAATTTCAGTCATAATATTATGGAATTAATTCATCAGCCTGTTATCAAAGAAATAATGAATAAAATAATATCACTTGTTTTCATTTTTTCGATCTGTTTTAACCTCGTATCTGCCGAGGAAATACCTCAATACGATATCGAAATAATTCTGTTTGAACACAAAAACAATACCAGTATTGATTCTGAGGTATGGCCGCTATCCCCTGAAATGCCCAATACCGATACTGCTACAGACCTGTTTCGGTCTGAACATGCTGTTTATTCCAGTTCACTTAACAGGGTTTCTTCCGAAATTCCGCTCAACCTGTTAGTACTTGATTCAAAGAGCTATCAAATGAGTGATGAGATGGAAAAGTTGATGAACTCCGAATACTACAACCCGTTATTTCATGTTGCATGGCGCCAGAATGTATCGTCGCCTGAAGGTGCACATGCCATTCGTATTACAACAGATCGTTTTGAACCCGTTGCAGTCGATAACACTCTTCCTCCTCCGGAAAAGACATCCACTTCAACTGTTGACGGTACTATTACTGTCAGCCTGAAAAGATACCTGCATCTCAATGCCGACCTTGCCTACATCAATACTGATGGAAACAGTTTTTTTTCCTCTGGTGAAGAAATGCCGGTTGTCTTCCGGATGACAGAATCACGCAGAATGCGCAGCAAGGAAATACACTACTTTGATCACCCGAAATTTGGCATGCTGGCTCTGATTACGCCGTATGAACCACCGCCGGCACCAAAACCCGAATCAATACCGGAAAAAGATCTGCCCGTTAAAACAAACTAAAGCAATTTCGTTATAACTCGGGGATAACTGTTTCCAGAAGAGTACGCACCTTTTCCATGCCATCTGTGAGACAGGCTTCGATCTCTTCCATGGTGATTTTGCCACCCGATCTGCCTGCTGCCTTGTTGGCGATAACAGCACAGGTTGCATAACAGATATCCAGTTCACGCGCGAGCGCCGCTTCAGGCATGCCTGTCATTCCGACCATGGTACAGCCATCCTGTTCAAGTCGGTTTATTTCAGCTGCTGTTTCCAGCCTTGGTCCCTGAGTGGCACCATATGTACCCGATTCAACTGCATCAAGATTCGCCTTGCGTGATGCATCAATCAGTTTATTTCTTAATTCACTGCAGTAAGGTTCCGTGAAATCAATATGCACAACACTCGAGAGCCCTTCTTCAAAAAAGGTATTCACCCGCGACCAGGTATAATCAATAATCTGATCCGGAATTGCTAGACTTGCCGGTTGCAGATTTTCTGCAATTCCGCCAACAGCTGCAACAGCGATAATATGTTTCACGCCGGTTTCACGCAATGCCCACATGTTGGCACGATAATTTACCTTGTGGGGCGGGATAGTATGCCCGTAACCATGACGTGCCAGAAAAACAACTTCATGCCCGGAAAAGGTACCGAATGTAAGCGGGCCTGAAGGCTCACCAAACGGAGTTCTGACCATTTCACGTCTTGTAATTTCAAGATGTTTTAATGATGTTAATCCGGTACCACCAATTATTGCTATTTCACTCATTCTCTTTCACCGCATAAATGCCTGGCAAATTGCGCAGGTATCCCTTGTAATCCATTCCACACCCAAACACATAACGATCTTCAACTTCAAGACCAATAAATGTCGCTTTATCACCCATATTCCGGTTATGTTTTTTCTCAACCAGTGCCGCCGTATACACTTCCCTCGCACCTTGCGCTCGACAGTCCTTTACAATTTCCGTTAATGTAATACCTTCATCAAGAATGTCATCAATAATAAGGACAACTCGATCATCTAATGACATTGAGGGTTTTGCAATCCAGTGTAATGTACCGCCACTGGTATTACCCCGATAGCGGGTTGCATGAATATAGTCCATATTCATCGGAAAATGGAGGCGTGGTAACAGCCAGCCGGCAGGAATTAATCCCCCCACCATGACGCATAACACCAGTGGATTGGAATCTTTCAGTTTGTCCGAAATTTCTGCCGCCATTTTATCAACCGCCTTTTGTACTTCGTCGGCAGAATAAAGCTGATCAGCATTGGCGAGGACTTTTTTTATATGTTCAGGGGTAACAGACATAGTTATTATTTTTATTAGTACGTAAATGTCACAGTATCAGTATCCATTGCTTCACTGATGATATAAGCGCCTCCTACTATTTCATCCAGTTCTTCAATTGTATCATCGCCGATTTCTTCTATCACCGGGGCGCAGGCCTTTATTTTTACTCCGGCATTGTGAGCTTCTTTTAAAACATCATAAACGGTTTTATCGGAATGTTCAGATGCTTTTGTTCTAGCTGCTACTCCTTTCTGGATTACCCGTCCGGCACGACCGGTAAAAACAATCTCCACCTCAAATTCCATCGCCGCTGCAATACATGCCTGATTCAGTGGTGGTACCAGTGCCGGTCCATCTTCCGGATCAGCATTCATCATCACAATTAAAAGTTTATCTGCCATGATTCATCCCTAGTGAGGAT
>JAOUJV010000042.1 GCA_029882995.1 Gammaproteobacteria bacterium
AAAGGCTGGGAATGGATCAATGTTGCGATTCTGGCAGGTGGACTGTTTTTAATGTTTAAAAAAATTATTACCTGGCATATCCCGGTTGCATTGCTTGGCAGTCTACTCATCATGTCTGGTATTTTCTATATTATCGATCCGCAAACCTATGTCTCCCCGTTTATTCACCTGTTCAGCGGTGCCGCCATGCTTGGTGCGTTTTATATTGCAACTGATCCGGTCACAGCATCGACAACGGTGAAAGGCCGCCTGTTGTTTGGTGCCGGTATTGGTGTACTGACCTACATCATCCGTACCTGGGGTGGTTATCCGGATGGTATTGCGTTTGCCGTATTACTCATGAATATGACAACGCCTCTGATAGATTATTACACCCAGACTCGTGTGTTTGGTCATAACGGAGAAGATTCGTGATTATCAAACGCATGACACAAATGGGAATACTATTGGGTGTGTTTGCCATTATCGGTACTGCCATTCTTGCGATCACACATGAGCAGACAAAAGAACGTATTGCAGAAAACGAGCGTAATGTACTGCTTCGTAATCTCCATGCCGTTGTCACCCCTGATAGTCATGATAATGAACTGTTTACAGACACCATAGAAGTCACCGATGCCAAACTGCTTGGATCCAAAAAACCGGTGACTGTGTACCGGGCACGTTTAAACGGGAAACCGGTTGCCGCTATTTTTTCCGCTATTGCACCCGATGGTTATAATGGCAATATCAAACTGCTTGTCGCAATTAAAGCAGATGGAACGTTATCCGGTGTACGTGTCATTGGTCATCGTGAAACACCGGGGCTGGGTGATTATATTGAAGCAGAACGCTCTGACTGGATCACAAAATTTACTGGGCTCTCACTAATCCAGCCGGACGAAAGAGGCTGGCGTGTAAAACGTGATGGTGGAAATTTTGATCAATTTACCGGTGCAACTATTACACCACGTGCTGTCGTGAAGGCCGTCTATCATTGTTTGCAGTACTTCAGACAACATCAACAGGACATATTCGGGTAAAATCTGTTTATGACAACCAGCTACAACACCATTATCAAGGACGGCCTCTGGGATAATAACCCCGGATTAGTACAGTTATTGGGACTGTGCCCGTTACTTGCGGTTACCGGTACGGCCATTAACGGGCTTGGACTAGGGTTGGCTACTCTGATGGTGCTGGTATCTTCCAATGTCACTGTTTCGTTAATTCGTAACCTTGTACGACCTGAAATCCGTATCCCTGCCTTTATGATGATCATTGCCTGTTTTGTAACAGCCATTGAATTACTCATGAATGCCTTCATGCACGATCTCTATAAAATATTGGGCATCTTTATTCCCTTGATTGTTACCAACTGTTCCATACTGGCGCGTGCCGAGGCATTTGCTTCACGTAACAAGGTCAGTTATGCACTAACAGACGGCTTTATGATGGGGCTTGGTTTCTTACTTGTGCTACTTGCCGTTGGCAGTCTGCGCGAAATACTGGGCCATGGTACTCTGTTTCAGGGTGCTCATCTTATGTTTGGGCCGGAAGCCCGGCAGTTGAGCATTACCCTGATCGAAGACTATCGCGGCTTCCTGCTTGCCATATTACCGCCGGGTGCATTTCTGGCGCTGGGTCTTTTGATAGCGCTTAAAAATATTATTGATAACAGGCTGGCACAAAAAACAAGCAAGGTCATCGTTGCCGAAACTTCTGCCGTTACTGCCAATTAACTTTAATTTAAAAAAATCACCGAGGTGTTCTCGACCTTTTATACACCTGATGTCTTTGTGTTTCATTTAAATAATATAAAATTCAAGCATGAATAAAGAAAAACGTACGGAAATTTTCTCACGCTTACAAAAAGCCAACCCCGCTCCTACCACAGAACTGGTTTATAAAAATCCTTTTGAATTACTCATTGCCGTTATTCTGTCAGCACAGGCAACGGATGTTTCTGTCAACAAGGCCACCAGTAAACTCTATCCGGTTGCAAACACACCGGAAGCCATATTCAATCTGGGTGAAAAAGGACTGATCCAATACATAAAGACCATTGGCCTCTATAACAGCAAAGCCAAAAATATTATCAAGACATGCCAGATTCTGATGGAACAACACAATAACAGGGTACCGGAAGACCGTGCGGCACTCGAAGCACTGCCCGGTGTTGGTCGAAAAACTGCCAATGTTATTTTAAATACTGCCTTTGGCCACCCCACTATTGCGGTTGATACCCATATCTTCCGTGTATCCAACCGCACCGGTATTGCACCCGGAAAAACCGTACTGGATGTGGAGAAAAAACTGTTGAAGTTTGTACCGGATCACTTTAAAAAGGATGCTCATCACTGGCTTATCCTGCATGGACGCTATGTGTGCAAGGCACGC
This sequence comes from Gammaproteobacteria bacterium, assembly GCA_029882995.1. Lineage (GTDB taxonomy): Bacteria > Pseudomonadota > Gammaproteobacteria > DAOVJZ01 > DAOVJZ01 > DAOVJZ01. The sequence continues at coordinate 2,380 of JAOUJV010000042.1, forward strand.
AAACCCGAGTGCCATGACTGTATTATTCGGGATTTGTGTGAATATAACAAAAAAACGACCTAACTCCTTGGTAGGAAACAATTTTTTAACATTATTGTAAAGATTCGGTAAAGCTTCCTTTTTTCATACGGCATTCCGATGAACCTTTCACAGTAGGATACGGTCTTAAAACGAAATTACGGAACCTCCGTATTTTGAAAAATATGTATTTGGCCGGTTATTCGGTCGGGCTTGTAATAAAACACTATCTCTAGGAGACAAGAAATGAGTAAATCAAAAAAACCTTTGGCTGCGGCAATTGGCAGTGCATTTGCTGCAACCCTTGTAGCATCACCAATTGTTAATGCTGAACAAAATCCATTCTCAATGAATGAGCTTTCTTCTGGCTATCAGGTTGCAGACATGGAAGGCAAGTGTGGCGGTAAGAAGGAAAGAGAAGGTAACTGCGGTGGCAAGAAAGAGAAAGAAGGCAACTGCGGCGGCAAGAAAATGGAAGAAGGCGAAGGCAAGTGTGGTGCCAAGAAAAAAGCTGTGAAGGAAGGCCAGTGTGGTGAAGCCAAGTGTGGTGGCAACATGAAATCCGAGAAAGCTGAAAAAGAAGGCAACTGCGGCGGTAAGAAGTCAAAAGAAGGTAATTGTGGTGGTATGCAATAACTCCATGATTTTTGGAGAACACAGCGTATGAACAAATTTCCTGTTCAAGGCGCCGGACTCGGATTCAAGCGGGCCCTGATGGGTCCGCTTGCCGAAGAGTCAATCGAGCCAATTGATTTTTTTGAAATCGCTCCGGAAAACTGGCTGAATATTGGCGGCCATCTGGGTAAAAAATTCAGGACTTTTACTGAACGTTATCCATTTCTGGCGCATGGCCTGTCATTGTCACTGGGCGGCCCTGCTCCGCTGGATGAAGATTTTCTGGGACGTGTCAAAAAATTTCTCGACTCCCACAACATACCTTTGTACACAGAACACCTAAGCTATTGCACTGACAATGGCCACCTTTATGATTTGATGCCTATCCCCTTCACTGAAGAAGCCGTGCATTATGTTGCCGGACGCATTCAACGCACACAGGAAATTCTTGAGCGCAAGATTGCAATAGAAAACGTTTCCTACTATGCCGCCCCCGGGCAGGAAATGAGTGAAGTGGATTTTGTTAACGCTGTACTGGAAGAAGCTGACTGCTATCTGCACCTCGACGTTAATAATATTTATGTCAACAGCGTTAATCACAAATACGATGCAGAAGAATTTTTATATGCCATGCCGGGTGAGCGTATTGTCTATATTCATGTCGCCGGGCATTACCAGGAAGCAGAAGATCTGTTGATCGACACACATGGTGCGGAAGTCATTGATCCGGTCTGGAACCTGCTGGATAAAACCTATCAACGTTTTGGCGGCAATATACCAACACTGCTGGAGCGTGATTTTAATCTCCCTGCACTTTCAGAATTGAAACGAGAGGTAGGTATTATCGCCTCACTGCAAAACAAGTGGACAAAATCCGGTAAGGTTATTGCCCATGTCTAGTCAAAATTCACAGCCGGAATTTATTAAACGCCAACTGGAATTTGCGGCCCACATCCGTAATCCGGATGTGAATCCGGCACCTGCGGATGTTGATGAAAAACGCATGGCTGCCTATCGCGAACTTTTTTATAACAATATTGATGATCAACTGGGCAATGCCTTTCCGGTCATCAAATCCATTTTGAGTGAACAACACTGGGATGAAATTGTGCGTGATTTTTACCATGTTCATGAATCTCATACGCCACTATTTTCAGAAATTCCGCAGGAATTTATCAGCTACCTCGAACATGAGCGTAATAATGATAATGACCCGCCATTCCTGCTGGAGCTGGCACACTATGAATGGGTTGAACTGGCACTCGCCATTCTGGATGAAAAGCCGGATCTGAATAAAATTAATATTAATGGTGATTTGTTCAGTGATATCCCGGTTTTGTCACCCGCCGCCTGGCCGCTGAGTTATCACTGGCCGGTACATCAGCTCAGTGCTGAAAACCAGCCGGAAACATTACCTGAGCACCCGTCTCTACTTGTCGTTTATCGAGATGATCAGGACGAGATCCACTTCATGGAAATTAACACTGTAACAGCCCGTTTGCTCGCGCTTATCAAGGAAAATACGGAATTTACCGGTAAACAACTACTGGCTCAAATTTCAGATGAGATGCAATATCCTGACCCGGATAGCCTGATTGACGCAGGTAAAACCATTCTGAAAGACATGCAAAAACGCACTATTCTTGTTGGTACCTTACGTAAATAAGTCCTGCTCATACTCTCCTTATATATAAAGGAATATTCCGGTTCTGCCGCTAATCTGGACAGACGGGCAATAAAAAGCCGGTTCTATCACTAAAATGGGCATCCTTTGACACTATATGGAAATACAAGGCATACATCTTTCTGAAATGGTTTCTGTGGCTCTTGAAGTCATGGCATTGTCATTTATCTTTCTGCTTGGTCTCGCCCTGCTGGCATTATTTATTACCTATATCATTGATATCACCCAGTCCACACACGCTATTCGCCGCAATTATCCGGTGCTTGGACGCTTCCGTTATTTTTTTGAAACACTGGGTATGTTTTTCCGTCAGTATTTCTTTGCGATGGATCGGGAAGAACTTCCTTTCAATCGTGCTGAACGCTCCTGGGTTTATCGTGCTGCCAAGGGACTGGAAAAAACCATTGCCTTTGGTTCTACCAAAGATCTGAGACCGGCCGGTTCCATCTTTTTTGTAAACTGTCCTTTCCCTGAACTGGAAAAAGAAGCGACAACAACCCAGTCACTGACGATTGGCCCTTATTGTGACAAACCTTATGAAACTGATTCACTATTTAACATATCGGGAATGAGTTATGGTGCAATCTCAAAACCTGCTGTACTTGCACTTTCCAATGGAGCACGCATGGCCGGTTGCTGGCTAAATACCGGTGAGGGTGGTTTGTCACCTTATCATCTGCAAGGTGGTGCAGATATTATTTGCCAAATCGGAACTGCCAAATATGGTGTCCGCGATTCAGAAGGTAATCTCAGTGATGAGAAACTGCGCAAGGTGGCCGCGCATCCTGAAGTCAAAATGTTTGAGTTAAAACTGAGTCAGGGTGCAAAACCCGGCGAAGGCGGTATTCTACCCGCTGCCAAAGTCACACCCGAGATTGCAGAGATTCGCGGTATCCCGCCCTATCAAGCCTCTATCAGTCCCAACCGTCACACCGATATTAAAACTGTCGATGATTTACTGGACGTGATCAATCATGTTCGAAAAGTGACAGGCAAGCCGGTAGGGATAAAAATGGTGGTGGGTATTTCGTGGTGGCTGGATGAGCTGTTTAATACCATTAACGAACGCGGCATTAAAAGTGCACCTGATTTTATTACTGTCGATGGTGCTGAAGGTGGCAGTGGCGCTGCCCCAATGAGTTTAATGGATAACATGGGGCTGCCATTACGTGAATCTCTGCCGCTTGTGATTGATAAACTGAATAAATTCAAGTTGCGTGATCGAGTTAAGGTCATTGCCTCCGGTAAACTTATTACTCCATCCGATGTGGCGCGCGCACTTTGTATTGGTGCTGATTTTGTTAACTCGGCACGCGGGTTTATGTTTGCACTCGGCTGTATTCAGGCATTGCAATGCAACAAGGACACCTGCCCTACCGGTATTACAACGCACAACACCCGTCTGCAAAAAGGGCTGGATCCCAAACTCAAAGCCATTCGTGTCATGAACTATGTCAATAACATGGTGCATGAAGTCGGTGTTATTGCCCACGCCTGTGGTGTCAATGAACCACGCAACCTGCGCCGCTTCCATGCACGTATTGTTGTTGAAAACGGCAACTCTATCCCATTGAACAAGATCTATCCCGATTATGGTGATGGCGACGAATATACGGCCAAACCGGAACTTAGAACCATAAAATAGATACCACATCCCGTGTGGTACGAAAAAACCGCACAAATCCCCTTTCTTTACCCAATCTTTACATAATGATTTGAACTAGGCTTTTACTTTAACGTCTGAAGAATAACGATACTTTTCGACACAGGGGATCATGATGAAATTACTCTGCACCATGCAAAAAATGCTCAATGGCACTCGCGCTGTGGATTTTCTTGCACCATTGGCATTACGACTCTATCTGGCTCCCATCTTTTTCATGGCGGGCTATAACAAGTTTTCACATTTTGAAAGTACGGCACAATGGTTTGGCAATCCTGACTGGGGGCTGGGCCTGCCCTTTCCGGAAGTGATGGCCTTTCTGGCAACATCTACTGAACTGGTTGGTGCCGTCCTGCTGGTCATTGGACTTGGTGTCCGCTGGATTTCTATTCCTCTCATGGTCACCATGATCGTCGCGGCCGTCACAGCCCATTGGCAAAATGGCTGGTCTGCGATTGCGGATAATACATTCTGGTTATTCTCTACCGAACGCACACAAGGTGCAGCTGAACGACTGGCAAAAGCCAAAGAGATTCTGCAGGAACACGGTAATTACGAATGGTTAACGGAAAGCGGTAATTTTGTTGTATCAAATAACGGGATTGAATTCGCCGCCACCTATTTCATAATGCTACTGGTATTATTTTTTATCGGGAGCGGTAAATATTTTAGCGTGGATCACTGGCTGGAAAATAAATTTAAATGCGGATTTTAGAACCCGTATCACTACAACCACTTTTTCTTTTTAAAATAGATAAGCAAAACAACCGGTATTACAAGGAAAAGACCCAACAACACCGGGTATGCCCATTTCCATTTCAGTTCAGGCATGTATTCAAAGTTCATGCCGTAAATACCGGCAATAAAGGTTAATGGTATAAAAATAGAGGCAAAAACCGTCAGCACCTTCATGACCTCATTCATTTTATTGCTCACACTGGAAATATAAATATCAAGCAAGCCGGACAGCATGTCACGATAGGATTCCAGTGTTTCCGTTATCCTGAGCACATGATCCTGAACATCACGAAAATAAATATGTGTTTTCTCATCAATCAGCCTGCTGTCACTCCTTAGCAAAGAACTGATTAAATCTCTTAAAGGTGACACCATTCTTCGGATACTGATTAATGAGCGCTTTGTTTGTTGAATCGTAGCCAAAGTTTCCTTTTCAGGATTATCTAACAACTCATCTTCAACCTGTTCTATTACATCGCTTATGGATTCAAGAATCACGAAATTCCGGTCCACAATGGTGTCAACAAGTGTGTAAACAAGATAATCAGCACCCAGATTCCTAATCCTGCCTTTACTATTATCTATGCGTGACCGCACAGGCTGGAACAAATCATCTTTCTGTTCCTTAAATGTGAAAACAAAATTATTCAGCAAAAGAATACAGATCTGCTCAGCGGCAACAGAAGCCCCGCCCTTATTCTGTGACAGGCTCTTCAGGACTATAAACAGGTAATCATCGTATTCCTCAAACTTGGGCCGTTGGTGTGTGTTTAATATATCTTCAAGCACCAGCGGGTGAATATTAAAGGCCTGTCCAAAAGACTCAATGAGTCCTGTATTCTCAAGTCCTGAGACATTGACCCAGGTAATTGTATCCCGTTCACGATAAGGAAGTATTTCCTCTACAGAGTGAACAGCTCTCTCCTCTATTTTCTGCTTGTCATAGTCAATAACTGAAATATGTGTACCTTCTCCGGTCATTTCTCCGACATAAACAAGCGATCCGGGTGACATACCCGTCTTTCTGGAAATCTGGCTAATAGTGTCTGTCATGTGCATTTACCGTTAAAATACTATTACAATCTTAGCACCGTTTTTAGCGAGAGAAACTATATTTGGCTGGTCGTAAGTTGGCTTACAACTTAAATTATTTTTTATTGTTCTTTACTAAGGTGTGAAAGCTTATGTGCATGCTGTTCCCAGTTTTTACCGTCGAAAAGCTCAATATTTATTTTCTCTGGTTGCGGGTCTAAACAACGCACATTAATATCATAACCATCAGGATTAGAGCGTGGTATGTAAAATGACTTGATGCCGCAAGTTTTACAAAATTTGTGCTTGGCCTCACCGGTATCAAACGTGTATGTGGTTATATTATTTTCACCCTGCAGCAATTTAAATCTGGATTCCGGAACAATTAAATGCAGATAACCGGATTTCGAACAAATACTACAATTGCACTCCTGACACTCGACCTCTTCAGGTGCTTCAACTTCAAATTGTACTGCCCCACAATGACAGCTTCCTTTATATTTCATCTCTGCATTCCTCGATAAAGATTATAATAAAACTAAAGGGTAGTAAAAACCACAGCTTTTTATCCGGCCTGATTAAGTTCCTAATCAGTTATTTCTGCCATTCCGTTCTTGGCTCTCTTGTGTTTACTGATATGAGGTTATATGGGAAACAAAAAATAGTATTCTCTATTATCTGTCACCAGGATATTATCTTGTCTAACGTTTAAAATACTTTTTTCAATAATCTTAACCGTATTTGTTTTTCAAATTCAATTACTGAAAACATGATTATTCCAACCGCCATTATCAATAATCCATCAAATAAACCAATTGCTTCTGTTTCAAATACACTTTGAAGCCATGGTAGATAAGTAATAGCGAACTGCCCGATGGTAACAGCAATGACCGATATCCATATAACACGGGTACCACATATTGCTTTCCAGGTTAATGATGATCCATACATATTACGGATAAAGAAAAGATGAAATATTTCCAGTACAACCAGTGTATTTAATGACATTGTACGCGCAAGATTTTCTGAGTACCCCTGAAAAATAGCATATTCATAAATACTAAAGACACCCGCCAAAAACAGTCCAGCGACAAGAACAATATGCCACATGAGAGCTCCACTTAGCAGTGCTTCTTTCTGGGACCGGGGTGGCCGCTGCATGGTGTTTTCTTCTGTTGGCTCAAATGCCAAAGCAATACCAAGCGTCACCGCTGTTATCATATTAATCCACAATATCTGGATGGGTGTGATTGGCAGGCTCAATCCAAGTATTATTGCAAGGATAATAGTCATCGCCTCACCGGCATTGGTTGGTAATGTCCAGCTGATTACCTTTTTTATATTGTCGTATACAGTCCGACCCTCACGTACAGCGGCAACAATTGAAGCAAAATTATCGTCAGCCAATACGATTTCAGATGCCTCTTTCGCTGCTTCACTACCGCTTTTCCCCATGGCAATTCCGACACTGGCACGTTTAAGTGCAGGGGCATCATTAACACCATCACCAGTCATGGCTACAATCATTCCGTTCGCTTGTAATGCCATAACAAGACGTAATTTATGCTCGGGGCTTGTGCGGGCAAAGATTCCTGTATCACGCACAATAGATTCGAGCTCGGTATCGTCCAGTTTATCCATCTCTATACCGGTTAATACAGTGTCAGTATTTTTCAATCCAAGTTTTTTACCAATAGCAACTGCAGTGATAGCATGATCGCCGGTGATCATTTTGACATCAATGCTGGCATGATGGCATTTTGTGATTGCCTCAATCGCTTCCTGCCGTGGCGGATCAATAAAACCAGCCAGACCCAGCAATACCATTGAGTCTTTTGTATCAGACTGATTGAGCACAGTATGTTCAGGTTTCACTTCTTTAACTGCAAAGGCAAGAACACGCTGACCTTGTGCTGCAATTATATTGGCTTGTTCATTCCAGTAAGTAATATCCAGCGGTTGACCTTCATTACTGCCAGTATATTGTTTCTGGCACATGGCAAATATCGTCTCTGGCGCACCCTTTATAAAAATAAAAGCATGATTTTCATGATCATGGTTAAGTGTCGCCATGTATTTATGTTTGGTGTCAAAAGGAATAATATCGGTGCGCGCCCATTGACTACGAATCCCGGCACTATCAATTCCAGCTTTGTTGGAAAAAGCCAATAAAGCGGTTTCCATTGGATCACCGAGTCCTGTCCATACTCCTTCTTTCTTTATTAGCTCAGAATCATTGCAAAGGGATGCTACACGCCCTAATTCCTTTAACACAGGATATTCTGTCACGGAGACTGCGTGATTATTGATTGTTATATCGCCCAAGGGTTCGTAACCATTCCCATGAATATTAAACTGCTCAAGGCGTGTGACAATCGTGGTTACAATCATTTCATTTCGTGTGAGAGTACCCGTCTTGTCGGAACAGATTACCGAGACTGAGCCAAGCGTTTCAATAGCAGGTAATCGTCGAACGATTGCATTTCGTCGTGCCATGACCTGAACACCCACAGCCAATGTGATGGTCAAGACCGCAGGCAGTCCTTCAGGAATGGCAGCAACCGCGATACCGACAACCGCCATAAACAGATTAGCAAAATCATGATGCAGTACAAAATAACCAAAGAACAAGATCAATAGCGCTACACCAAGAATAAACAAGGTAAGCCATCGGGCGAAAATAGCCATTTGCTCCACTAATGGTGTATTCAGGGTCTGCACTTCTGAAAGCAAACCACTTATTCGTCCGATTTCTGTCTGTAAACCAGTGGCAACCACCACCCCCATGCCCTGTCCACTGGTGACTGTGGTACCGCTATATCCCATACAGAAACGATCGCCAAGTGGTGCATCAGTGACGACCGGTTTGGAATGTTTATCAACAGCCATAGACTCGCCGGTCAATATTGATTCCTGAATCTGCAAACCATGGGTTTTTAATAAACGTAAATCAGCCGGCAACTTGTCGCCTGCATCCAGCAATACAATGTCGCCGGGTACCAGTTCTTCGCCTTTTACGGTTTGGCGCTTACCTTCACGAATGACAGAGGCACGCAATGCAAGCATGTGCCGGATAGCATCCATTGCTTTTTCTGCCTTACCCTCCTGTAAAAAGCCAATAACAGCATTGATAACTACCACAGCAATGATCACAAATGTATCTACCATATGATCGAGTAGTGCAGTAATAGCAGCCGCACCCAGAAGAACATATATAAGGACATTATGAAAGTGGTGAAAAAATCGTATCAGTATATTGCGACGCTTCGGCTCTGGCAGCTTATTGGAACCAAAGGTAGTTAGCCTTTGGTTTGCATCAACCTCGCTCAAACCCAAGTGCGTTGTCTCAAGTTCAGATAATGTCTGATCAGAGGTTTTGTTATGCCAGTTATGAATATTTTTCATGCTCATATTAGGCTTAAGATATTATATTTTAACGATGAACCAAGGGACGCTGCATTCTGGCATCGCACTTCTTGAGCGATTCGTTATATATCTTTGAATTAATTTTTTTCAGGTGCTACCCCTTTTGAATTTAATTTATTACTGAGCAGGCATTTGCATCATTTCAGATACTTCAAGTGATCCACCAATTTCAAGAAAAGGGCAATTCTGTGCTATCGATAGTGCGGACTCTATCGAATCTGCTTTAATAATCGAGAACCCGGACATGGCGCTACTGCCGCCTTCCCTAATCGTCCCGTCAGAACTGACTGTGCTTGTATCTTTCAATGGAATGGTGGGAATAACAACAGCGTCGCCGAGCGATGATAACCACCCCATGTATTTTTCAAAATGTTTTTGTGCTTCTGCTTCACTGGATGGCTGATTACCGCCCAGATAGACTAATACAAATTGTTTCATTCTAATTCCTTATCGTTTTTTCATTATACACTTTAGTGATCCGACAAACTGTTCATATCTGTTTACAGGACTTCTGTTTTTTACACAGCTCAGCAGAAAACGTTCTCTGCGTTCTGACATCCACTCCTGCTTGTAGGCATCATTACCTGTCAGAAAATCGATTTCATTTACCTTGTCGGTATCGATCACATATTCCATCAAGTAGCTGGTCAGTATTGAACCTGTTGAATACTTCTTCCACGCCTTATCATACGCCAGTCTAAATATACTCGCTTTTCCGTGGCGCACAAACCAGAGCTGTGCGGCAACAGGCTGCCCCTTAACATAGAGTATCGCCAATCTGGACCAACCCGCCTTCGAAAAATCCTCTATGAAACAATCCTGAAAGCCGACATTTCTGATTTCATTCTGCTTCCAGCTGGCATTGTAAACCACATAGTAATCAGACATGTGGGCCAATACTTCATCACCGGTATAAAGACGAATTTCGTAACCGTATTCACGTTCAAGTTTACGCTTTTTACGTGAGATAGTATTCCGCAGTTGAGCAGGACGCTCTGCCATATACTCCACATATGACTTCCCCTGCAGACGATAAATCCAGTTATAGTGCCGAAAAATATGTTCACAGCTAAACCCTGCTATTTCAAGTTTTTTCTGCAAGCCATTTATTTCCCTGTCATCTGTGGAAACTGGCTCCAGCAGCAATCCATGAACCGGTAACTGATCCAAACCCTGTGACAGGCGGTCGAGAACCCGCTCTTGATCATCGTCAGCAAGCAACAGACTATAAAGTGGTGTGAATCCGTGCCGCAGAGCGTACCATGTTTTATTTCCGGTACTCTCCATCAGGGGAAGTATTGCCATCACGTTATCCCCGTCTACAACACAGGCCAATACCAAAGTGTGTTTATCTTCCAGTGCAGTGACGGTCATGCACTCAAACCACGGACGCGAGAAAAATATGCTGTCTTTCTCACTCTGCTCAAAGAGTGCATTAGCACTCTCTGGTAGTTGATCCCAGTTGGAGTAACATACAAATTTCATTAAACACTCAGCTAATACTAATCACCAAACGGATCGTCAGAAACAAAAATATTGAGATAGGGAGCATACGTTAATGCAGCACCTTGCAGGTGTCCCAGATTATTGAACGCAGTCATCACCTGTTCCTGATAGGCTTCATTTTTTGGGTCGGTTTTTAGTGTTTTGAGAGAAGATAGTAACGAGTTGATATCCTGCGCATTCAGATATTTGTTCAGCATATGGAGTGCAATATCGATATCAGCCACTTTAATAGATTGTAATTTCTTATTGTCAGGTGATTTACGTACCAATATTACTTACTCCTCAACACATAACCATTAAATAGAAGTTGTAAATACTACCCAGTCTCCGGCTCTTTGTCTCTATCCGGAATTTATCCTTTTAATATCATTGCATTACAATGATTATCTTAATATTTTTTGTGTGATGGTTTAACGCTTTGACAACACTAAAAGACAACGCAATCGTTTTTGGCCAAATTGCGCCATACTGTAAAAAAGACTGCGTAGCACAGGTACATGTTTATAATCGGTCTGGGTAAGATGCAAACCTGCATCGGTATCAACATCCGGATCATTAATATAGACAAACTCTTTATCACTACCGGTAATAAAAACCCAGTGCGGCGCCTTGTTGCGGTTTAATTGCCATGTGCTGATCAGTGCAATTACCGGCAAACCGGTATTAATAATTTTATCCAGTTGTGCATTATCAATATCCTGCACATTGAGTTTAATGGATGTTTGACGAATGTGATCCAGAAAATCATCATGCACAAGCTGGATAACTGCCTTTTTCTCTTCATTGCGTACACTATCGATAAAAGGTGCCTCATTGTAATTAATATACAAATCGACATCATATCCCCGCTTCCATGCACTTAAAGCCATCCCATGCGGTGAACAACCGCCATGACCGGATGTCATAAAGATGGTTGTTGCCTCACGCCATATTTGCAATTCCTCGGTACGTGATAATTCGTAATCGGGAGTCATGGATTTCATGGCCATCATTAATGATGCCGGTCCACAGGTGAAATCTGTTGTTTGCTGATAATAAGGTTGTGGCGACTCCATTCCATCAATCTCTCTATGAATACGTTTTTCCATGCGCAAGGCATCGGTGCCGTCTTCATAATATTCGCTGATACGATCTATGGTTTTATAATGGCTTTTCTCATACAGATTACGTGCCGCCTTGTTATCAATATTGACTTCAAGACGAATAAAAACACAGTTGCGTGCAATAGCTGCCTGCTCGGCAGCATCCAGCAAATACTGTGATAACCCCTTGCCCTGTTCATCAGGTGCAATGGCAATGGAATACATACGTGCCAGATTGGTTCCTGATCGATAAAGGTTCAGCACATAGCCCAACACCTTGTCTTCTTCTGCCAGTACCAGTAAATCATGTGGGCCCTGGCGCACAAAATTCATGAAACTACGGCGTGATAACCGATCTGTTTCAAAACAGGCAGTCTCAATCTCCATTAATTGATCGACATCATTTTGTACGGCTGGTCGAATGTTCCGGGTTTCTGTCATGATTGAATCCCACTCAAGGCCATATCGAGTACCTGTCTACCTCGAAATAAAACCTGTTGCTGCCATGATTTTTCTGCAGGATTAAAAAACCGTTTGAGCGCCTGCACGGCCAAGCTTGCGGGATCACGTTCAACACCTTGCCGCACACAATCATTATGATATAGCTGCTCATTAATCAGACTTGTCAGCAACTGCAGGACAGAAAAAGTACCAAATTCCAGTGTGACAAAACAGCCGCGTTCACCAATCACCTCATGCCAATGATAATCCACCAGCCCGGACTTTAAGCCAGAGCAGGATTCACCCATCACCGCCGATGCCGCATTATTACCGTACCATTGCTCTACTCTGGCAAAACCCGCTGTTGCCGGTATGTGATCGTTAATCAACTCACCATAACCATATGGCCCCAAGCCTGTATGAATATCAATTACCGCAACCCGATCAGCATGTGTGATAAAGGGCTCGGCTGTAATTTGCTCCAGCGTTGTGCGTGACCAGCTTGAATGGTGACCACCAAAAAACGGAGCTTCCGCTGCTTTATAATGTCCACGGGTGATTGTATTGGTAAACCACTCAAACCCGTTTCCCTGCCATAGCTGACTCATATCAGATCCCTCAGTCCAGACTTGAGTAGTCAGAGCTGTGTACAGTTCTGAAAAATCAGGCTCCTCAGCGGGCAGTGCGGCAAAATCAACAAAGTTACGATTAATGTCTATCCCTTCGTGATCACAACGACGATGCCAGGCAAAGCCCCAGGGGTTCATGGCATGTATAAAAACAATACCCAGATTTGGGTTTTGACGTAGTACTGGCACTAGCAACGGCAGGCAATCCACCTGAATAGCCGAGCCGGCAAATCCCTCTACTCCGTGGGTCGCCGACATAACAACCAGTACCTGACGGGGTGCCTGACTATAGCTGGCAAACAATACATCACAGGCCAGCTCTTCTCCGGCAGGTCCGGACAAAGGATGGCGATATACCTTATGGACTGTGTGCATCTCTTTCGGCAGGCGATCACAGGCAGACAAAAACAGGGGTCTGGCAACAGCATAACTGTCGGAAAAACTATTGGTTTCAATCCCGGAGGCAAGCGTTGTCATACACAACCCTAAAAGGAAAAATCATACCGCCTATCCCTCCTCTACACCAAGTAAATTTTTGTTGTACTTTTTAAAATATCGATTAACAATACGCCACCTTGACTCCGTGCCTACGAGGCTAAATGACCACCTTTTACGTTGTTGTTGATAAACCCGGTGACTGGCAACCCTACTATCCCAGCCAGGACGTGATTACTTTTGATGATTACCTGAACAAGGTTGGCGTAAACCGCAAAAGCAGAATACGCATCATTAATCTGTGTCGAAGCTACCGTTACCTTGGTACCGGCTACTATTGTTCATTACTGGCAGAGGCACGCGGACATCACGTATTTCCATCAGCCGCAACCATCAATGAACTGGGCAAAAATTCCAAAGCCTCGCTTTATCTGGAAAATGCCGACAAGATTTTGCAAAAACTGCCATCAGCCAACAACGGCGATACCCTGAGCTTTAATTGCTGGTTTGGGGAAGTACTCAATGATAATTACTCCCGTATTGCACAAGTCATCTTTGAACACTTCCCTGCTCCACTACTGGAAGTGCAACTGCAATACAAATCAGGATGGCAAATAAAACAGGTGAACCCGGTTTCACTCAAGTCACTTACTGATCCGGATGAGCAGGAAGCCTTTGCCAATACCTTTGAAAAATTCAGCCGTAAAATGTGGCGTAAGCCAAAGGCACGCAAGAGCTATCGTTATGATCTTGCCATACTGGTTGACCCGAAAGAGGATATGCCACCCAGTGACAAAAAGGCATTAAAGCTGTTTGAGAAAGCAGCAAATGAGCTGGGAATTTCGACTGAATACATTACACGCAAGGACTATATGCGTTTGCCTGAATATGATGCATTGTTTATCCGCGAAACAACAGCTGTTGATAATCACACCTACCGTTTTGCCAAAAAGGCCGAAGCAGAAGATATGGTTGTTATTGATGATCCGGTTTCGATTCTGCGCTGTACAAACAAAATCTACCTTGCCGATCTGCTCAAGAACCATAGTATTTCAACACCAAAAACAGTTGTATTAAACCAGCCGGATTCGGAAGAACTGCAAGAGCTGGTCAATGAAATCGGTTTACCTATAGTACTGAAAATACCGGACGGCTCCTTTTCCAGAGGCATTATCAAGGCTGAAACATTTGCCGAACTGGAAGACGGAGTGAAATTACTTTTAAAAGAATCCTCTCTCTTGCTTGCACAGGAATTCCTGTATACCGATTATGACTGGCGCATTGGTATTCTTAATAACAAACCGATCTATGCCTGCCGTTATTATATGGTGCGTAACCACTGGCAAATATACAAGCACGGGTCAACAACCAAGTCCGGTGGTTTTGATACCTTGCCAACCTTTGAAGCACCAAAAGCGGTACTTGATATTGCAACCAGAGCCAGCCAGTTAATTGGCAGTGGATTTTACGGTGTTGATATAAAACAAAGTGGGGATCGGGTTGTTGTTATTGAAATTAATGATAATCCAAGTATTGAATCCGGCGTAGAAGACGGCTATCTTGGAGAACAACTCTATACTGAAATCATGAATGAATTTCTCCGCCGTATGGAAGCGCGTGGCCGAAAAAACATTCAATAAAGAGAAACCGGGATGAAAACTCACTCTGATATTTACGCCCTTTGTTATTGCGAGCAATTTGATTTTCCTGCCCTTCAGGCCAGATTTCTCAAGGACTGGCGTCATGCCATTTTTCGAAACGCCATACATATCAACTGGCGTCAGGGTGATATCTTTATTCTGGATTATGGAGTCGTTGTGTTCTGGAATCTGAATATTGCTAACCGAATTGAATTTCTTGAATACATTTCAGAATATGCCATTGTTCTGCAGACCGACACAATTGATGATGAATTTACCTATGAAACAGGGGCTGAATCCAGATCTATAAAAGATGATCATATCTGCCTGCCTGATAACGAAGTCATTACAAAGGTTGCAATCTGTCATGTCATTGCTCAGTCCACCAAACTGTCTCTTTTTGAACATCGAATTCAGGATACGGTAAACAATACTGCCTATATCCCGAAAAACATTGCTGCCACCGGCAGCTCATGCCTGCGCCGCAAGGA
>JAOUJV010000043.1 GCA_029882995.1 Gammaproteobacteria bacterium
GATTGGCAAAGAATAGAAACCGTTCTGCTGGATATGGATGGTACCTTGCTGGATTTGAACTTTGATAATCATTTCTGGCGTGAACATGTGCCTCAACGTTATGCCGAAAAACATGGGCTGGACAAGGCGTCTGCCAAGGAAGCCCTGTTTCCCAAATTTAAATCGGTCGAAGGAACCATGGACTGGTATTGTATTGATTACTGGTCACAGGAACTGGGACTGGACATTGCCCTGCTTAAAGAAGAAATCAATCATCTAATTGATATTCATCCTCATGTGCCCGAGTTTCTGGAATCCATTCGCGGTGCCGGTAAACAACTGGCACTTGTTACCAACGCACATATGAAAAGCCTTTCCCTCAAAATGGAAAAGACGCAACTTGCCGGACACTTCGACAAGGTGATCTGTGCACATGACTATGGGCTACCGAAAGAACAACCGGACTTCTGGGATAAATTAAAGATTGATGTCCCGTTTGAAAACACATCAACTTTATTGATTGATGATAGTCTGCCGGTCCTGCGTTCAGCACGTACTTATGGTATTAAACACTTGCTGGCTGTGCATAAACCGGATACACAACAACCCCCAAAAGATGTTGAAGAGTTTGATGCCGTCAAAAACTTCAAGGATCTGTTTATTATCTAGTTGTGGCTACGTGCCGGTTTCCTGCCTGATCTTTTTCCACCACGGTTTTGTTGACCACCTTTTCTCATTGGTGGACGCTTGCGTTCTGATTTCACCCGTGGCTTGGGGTCAACCAGAATATCCGTGTTAATTGACTCTACCGGAATCTTGTGCCCGATATATTCCTCAATTTCATGCAATGAAAATGCATATTCCTCACATGCAAAACTGATTGCATCACCGGTAGCACCGGCACGCGCAGTACGACCAATACGATGTACATAATCTTCCGAGTCTTGCGGTAAATCATAATTAAAGACATGGCTTACATCCGGTATATGCAATCCACGTGCAGCAACATCGGTTGCTACCAGTACCGGTAGTTCACCCGATTGAAACTCACTTAATAAACGCAAACGTTTGTTCTGTGGTACATCACCGGAAAGAATGGCAGTTTTGATTCCATTACCTTCCAGATATCCCCAAACCCGATCAGCTACCGCCTTGGTATTAACAAACACCAGTGTGCGTTTTGGATCAATTTGTTTCAACAATCCCAATAACAACGGGATCTTTTCTTCCTGTGCCGGGAAATAGACCGATTGCTGTACCTTGTCTGCCGTCATCGTTTCGCTTTCGATCTTGACCTGTTTGGGATTATTCATGTGCTCGTAGGCAAGCTCGGTGACACGATGTGACAACGTAGCGGAAAACAGCAAACTTAAACGCTGTTCCGGTTTGGGCATTCGGCGCAACATAAAACGAATGTCTTTAATAAAACCCAGATCAAACATGCGATCAGCTTCATCAAGCACTACTGCCTGAATATATTTCAGGCTATAGACTTTTTGTTTCAGGTAATCAATCAGCCGACCAGGTGTCCCTATCAGGATATCAACACCTTCTTCCAGCATCTTGCGTTGTGTGTCATAACCGGCACCACCATAGACAACACCGAACTTAAGATCCGTAAATTCTCCCAACGCCAATGCATCCTTGTGTATTTGTACAGCCAGCTCACGGGTTGGTGCCAAAATAAGCGCTCTGGGTTGACCACTGGATTCAGTTGAAACCAGTTTTTGCATCACACCCAACAGGAATGCGGCGGTTTTACCCGTGCCGGTTTGTGCCTGACCAGCCACATCCTGCCCCTGCATAATCAAAGGTAATGTCTGCGCCTGAATTGGTGTACAGTTAGAAAAGCCTGATTTCTCAATACCTTGTAGAAGTTTTGGGTTCAGGGGGAAACTGCTGAACGGTGTATCCGTTAAATGTTTTTCACTCATAGTGTCGTAGCATAACAAAACCACGCATCTTTTGGACTTGAAATCGTAATCAGTTTAGGCTCAAATGAGCACCAGAAATTAGAAATACCCATTTCAACATTTCAAAGCGGTTCAAATTTCATTAATAACCAGAGAGGCGATAACATTGAGCGGTGCAGTTGTATACGTTACTGACACAACCTTTGATGAAGAAATTCTTAAGTCAGATGTTTCTGTACTGGTAGATTACTGGGCAGACTGGTGCGGACCTTGCAAAATGATCGCGCCTATTCTGGAAGAAATTGCACAGGAATATGATGGCAAGATCAAGGTTGCCAAACTCAATATCGACGAAAACCCTGAAACACCGCCTAAATATGGCATTAGGGGAATACCAACATTGATGTTATTTAAAAACGGTAATGTTGAAGCCACGAAAGTGGGGGCGTTATCAAAATCCCAGTTAACAGCGTTTATTGATAGCAATATTTAAGAAATTCCGAATTGCCCTATTAACAGGATTATATGTATTCATGGGTAAGCCGAGGACTTCTGACTGGACGTTTTGAAAATTAGGTGCTAATGTAGAAAACGTAGCTTTTATTAACAACTGAATAATTAACAATTTCGCCTTAATCGGCAACCTTCCATAAACCTAAAATCACACAGGCCACCCAGGATGTTTCGGGTCTGAGTTCAATCTGAATTTCATACTCTGACTCTTCTGGAAACCTGCTGTACGGATCAAAATGCATGAATCTAACTGACCTCAAAGAAAAAACCGCTTCTGAACTAGTTGAAATGGCCCAGCAGATGAAAATCGAAAACATGGCTCGGGCACGTAAACAAGACATTATCTTCGCGATTCTGAAAGCACACGCCAAAAATGGCGAAGATATATTCGGTACCGGTGTACTGGAAATCCTGCAGGACGGCTTCGGCTTCCTGCGATCGGCCGACAGCTCCTATCTGGCCGGACTGGACGACATCTATGTATCACCCAGCCAAATAAGACGCTTTGGTCTGAGAACCGGTGATACGGTATCCGGGAAAATACGCCCTCCCAAGGACAGTGAACGCTATTTTGCGATGCTGAAAGTCGATCAGATCAACTTTGAAAAACCGGATGTCGCCAAAAATAAAATCCTGTTTGAGAATCTGACACCACTTCATGCCAATGAGCGCATGACCATGGAAATCGGTAATGGCAGTACCGAAGACATTACTGCTCGTGTTATTGATTTGAGCGCCCCGATAGGCAAGGGACAACGTGGACTGATCGTCTCACCACCCAAAGCGGGTAAAACCATGTTACTCCAGAATCTGGCGCAATCTATTGCTGCCCAGCATCCGGAATGTCACCTCATGGTGTTGCTGATTGATGAACGTCCGGAAGAAGTGACTGAAATGCAACGAATGGTACGAGGAGAGGTAGTTTCCAGTACTTTTGATGAACCGGCCAGTCGCCATGTTCAGGTCGCAGAAATGGTGATCGAAAAGGCCAAGCGCCTGGTTGAACATAAAAAGGATGTTGTCATCCTGCTCGACTCCATCACACGTCTGGCTCGTGCCTATAACACGGTCATTCCATCCTCAGGCAAGGTATTGACTGGTGGTGTCGATGCCAATGCCCTGCACCGCCCCAAGCGTTTCTTTGGTGCCGCCCGAAACATTGAGGAAGGTGGCAGTCTAACAATTATTGCGACCGCTCTTATCGACACTGGCTCACGTATGGACGAAGTCATCTATGAAGAATTTAAGGGTACCGGTAACATGGAAATCCATCTGGATAGAAAGATTGCAGAAAAACGCATTTACCCTGCTATCAATATCAATCGTTCCGGTACACGTCGTGAAGAGTTACTCACCGATCCGGATGAATTACAGAAAATGTGGATCCTGCGCAAATTGCTACACCCTATGGATGAAATTGCGGCCATGGAGTTCATGTATGAGAAACTGCGTACCACCAAGACCAATTCCGAGTTTTTTGACTCCATGAAGCGCTGATTTTCTGACGCTTACCCCTCAATAAGTGTAAAAATCCATAAAATTCCTGACCTTGAAGTGTCAGGAATTTTTACACTTTTTCACCTCTGCATATCCTGAAAAATATAATTTATTGTTTTTAAACAAAAAATTATTTGTGGCACACATGTTGCGTATTAAATCACAGTAAATTTGTGATGTTTATGACACTATTCAGGAAGAAGTATTGCTAGTAGGGTATGAGTATCAATGTTAGGCACGGAGCGCCTGAACACCCCCGGCATTAAATTTTTAAAGAGGGTTTCAGGTTATGAAAGATTCTTTACATATAGATTTTACAGAATGGGCTGAACTTGCCACCTCTGATCCAGAGGCATTCGAAGAAAAACGTGAAGAGGCTGTTGAAAGCTTTATTCGCTCTGTCCCAACAGAAACCCGTCGCAGACGCCTGCGCCAATTACAATGGCAAATCGATGGTATCCGCAGGCGCTCTAAGTCCCCTATGGGTGCATGTATGAAAATTACCAGCCTCATGTGGGATTCAGTTTATGGTGAAGGCGGGCTTCTGGATACATTGCAAGGCAATATTTCTTTTGAAAAACAGACGGTTGCAGTATGTGATACTGTTTCAGCCAGCAATATCATCCCATTCAGAGCACGTTAACAGAACAAAATAGCGGATACCGGACTTGCCGAAATCGGTAGTTTTCCGTATGATGCGCGCCCTTGAGTCCTGAATTTAGGACAAATAAACACGAGTATTTGAGGTAATCATGAAACCGGAAATTCATCCAGCATACGAAGACATCAGCGTGACCTGCAGTTGCGGCAATGTATTTCAGACCCGTTCAACTCTGGGCAAAGAGCTTCATATCGATGTCTGCTCACAATGCCATCCTTTCTATACCGGCAAGCAAAAGATTGTTGATACTGCTGGACGTGTTGACAAGTTCCGCAAGAAATACGGTATGAAGAAAAAGCAGTAATGCCGGTTTGTTGTACCTATAAAAAGGCGCTGATAATGAGCGCCTTTTTTATTGCTTCGCTTTTTTCCTGTTTGTCTGTTTCTGCACAGACAAACAATCTGTCATTACAGTGTCAATCCAGAGAGTTTGATCAAATAGTCAATATCACCAATGTTTATGATGGCGATACGGTCAGAACTGACACGAGTGAAAAAATCCGGCTCATCGGGATTAATACACCGGAAACCGGAAAAAAAGAGTATCCAGCCCAGCCTTTGGCTAATGAAGCCAAAAATGCGTTGGTTGCACTGCTTGCACACAGTCATAACAAGGTTGGTCTGCAGTTTGGAAAAGACAAACGCGATCGCTACCAGCGTCTATTGGCACATGTCTTCCTTCCGGATGGAACCAACGTCCAGCAGTATCTGCTCGAACAGGGGCTTGCTGCCTATATAGTCGTACCACCGAACACAGAAAAAATTGGCTGCTATCAAAACGCTGAAAGAAAGGCGCGCCAGCAAAAGAAAGGTATGTGGTCGATTCCTGACTATGAATATAAAAATACAAATTCATTGAGCGCGACAGATGCAGGGTTCCGCTTTATTGAAGGCAACGTCATTCATGTCGGGCAAAGCAAAAAAGCCATCTGGCTAAATATGGAAGGAAAAACTGCACTACGCATCAGCAAGGACAATCTGGTGGACTTCGGTCCGCATTTTCCGGAAAAAATTGTTGGCAAAAGAGTGCAGGCACGGGGCTGGTTACATTACAATAAAAAGCGCAAGGAACTGTTTATGCATGTACGGCATCCGGCCAGCATGGTGATAATGGAACAACTGAAAAACTAGATTCTCAATAATGAAAACTGTTATTTCAAAAATAATTATTTCAATTACTGCTGTATTGATAATGACCTATCAGTTAACAGGTTGTGCGGTTAATCCGGTTACTGGTGACAGTGATTTTGTCTTGATGACCGAAGAACAGGAAATTGCGCTTGGTCGTAAAAATCATGCCCAGATACTCAAGCAATATGAGGTATATGATGACAAGGTACTGCAGGCTTATGTGCAGAAAATTGGTGACAAGGTAGCGCAAAAAAGTCATCGCAGTAATTTAATCTATCGTTTTACCGTACTGGATAGTCCGGAAGTCAATGCATTCGCGTTACCCGGTGGTTACATCTATATCACACGTGGACTCATGGCCTATCTGAATTCAGAAGCCGAACTTGCCGCCGTACTGGGACATGAAGCAGGGCATGTTACCGCACGACATTCCGTGCGGCAGCACAGTGCCGCAACAGCTACCAATGTGCTTGGCAATATATTATCAGCCGCCACAGGTATTCAGGCAGCGGGTGATGTGTTTGGTGTATTGGGGGCAGCGATTGTTCGTGGCTATGGTCGTGAACATGAACTGGAATCTGACAGACTTGGTGCTGAATATCTGGCACGCAGTGGCTATGACCCGCAGGCCATGTTCAATGTTATTCGGGTTTTAAAAAATCAGGAAGAATTTGAAAAGAAGCTGGCAAAAAAGGAAAACCGTGAACCTCGTATTTATCACGGTGTGTTTTCCACACATCCGGATAATGATACCCGATTAAAAGAGGTCATTGATGCAGCAAAAAAAATAACTATAAAATCAAAAACAGTCAATCGTGAAGTATTCTTGAATAAAACAAACAGCATGGTGTTTGGGGACGGTGAGAAACAGGGTATTGTTAAAGGAAACAACTTCTATCACAAGTATCTTGGTTTTGTTATCAGTTTGCCGGAGAACTGGAATATCAAGAATCAACCAGATGCAATTGTTGCACATACAGAATCCAATGACGGTTTGTTACATATCACCATGCAGGATCTTAACAAGCGTATCACTCCCCGGGAATTTATGATCCAGCGTTTGAAAATGGATAACTTGCGTGATGGGGAAACAATCCAGGTCAATGGCAACAAGGGCTACACCGCATGGACAACAGCAAAAACACCTTTTGGCAACAGGGAGATGCGTATTAGCGTGATTTATTTTAAAAATAGCGCCTGGATATTCAGAGGTGTTGCCAAAGATAATGCTGCACCAGCCAAATATGATCATACCATTATGAAAAGCACGCGTAGTTTTCGAGCACTAAAAAGTAGCGAACAAGGTCTCGCTAGTGCGCTCAAACTGAAATTAATCAAGGCACGTGCCGGTATAACATTCAAAGAACTGGCCAATTCTTCTGCGCTGGCCAATTATCCTGAAGATCAGCTACGATTACTGAATAGCCATTACCCTGCTGGTGAACCAAAAGCAGGATCCCTGATAAAAATTGTGAAATAACCATGTCTGATGATTTAAAAAAAGCAGCACTTGATTACCATGAATTCCCGAAACCGGGAAAAATGGAAACCAGTATCAGCAAACCTTGCAATACGCAACGCGATCTGAGTCTGGCCTATACGCCGGGCGTTGCTGAACCTGTTCGCCACATTGCAGATAATCCTGAAAATGCTTTCCGCTATACCTCTAAAGGCAATCTGGTTGCTGTAGTAACCGATGGCAGTGCTGTTCTTGGATTGGGTAATGTCGGTGCACTGGCGGGAAAACCGGTCATGGAAGGCAAGGGAGTACTATTCAAGAAGTTTGCAGACATTGATGTGTTCGACATTGAAATTGATAGTCAGGATCCGGAAGTCATTATTGAAACAACCCGGCTCATTGCCGGCGGATTTGGCGGTATTAATCTGGAAGACATTGCAGCCCCCAAGTGTTTTGAAATAGAAAAGGCATTAATTGAAAAACTGGATATCCCTGTGTTTCATGATGACCAGCATGGTACCGCCATTATTATTTCTGCCGGGCTGTTAAATGCGCTTGAACTACAAGGCAAAAAGATCAGTGAAGTAAAAATTGTTTGTCTCGGTGCAGGTGCAGCCGGGATCGCCTCCATGCGTATGCTGGTTTCTCTCGGTGCCAATAAAAATAATCTGTTTCTGATTGACCGCAAGGGAATAATTCATTCGGAACGTGACGATCTGAATGAATACAAAAAGGAATTCGCCGTAAAAACATCTCAACGCACACTGGCAGATGCAATGCAGGATGCAGATGTATTTATTGGTGTATCCGGTCCGGATCTGGTTAATGCAGATATGTTAAAAAGTATGGCAAACAAACCAGTCGTTTTTGCCCTGTCAAATCCGGATCCGGAAATTTCACCGGCGCTGGCACATGCAACACGTGATGATTTGATTATGGCAACCGGTCGTAGTGATTATCCCAATCAGGTTAATAATGTACTCGGATTTCCATTTATATTCCGCGGTGCACTCGATGTGCGTGCAACATGCATCAATGAAGCCATGAAAGTGGCTGCAACACATGCATTAAAAGAACTGACAAAGGAACCGGTACCGGCAGAGGTATTAAAGGCTTACAATCTGGATCATCTTGCTTTTGGTAAAGATTACATTATTCCAAAACCTCTGGATCCAAGATTGATTGATACGATACCTGCGGCAATTGCAAAAGCGGCGATCGATTCCGGTGTCGCCAGAAAGAACTAGTTTAAATCTTCGCTTTCTTTTTGCAATAACACTTCCACTTCTTCAATCGAAGCCCTTTGCATTGGCTTGCCACTGACCTGATCAAGTGGTGCCTGTCGTGATTTGTTTTCTGTAAATACAATTAATTCAACATCTGTTTCACCGGCAAGAAAACGAAACCCCGGATAGGATTCATATTTTTCCTGCCCCAGCCGCAGGCGTTTTTCAATTTGTTGATAGGGGATATGATGATCCATCAGAAAAACAGCGACATCTTCCGGTGTGGTGGCAAATAAATGTAACTCAACACTACTATGCGCATTCGCTGTTCCATTTAATATCGGGCCGGTCAGGCGTGGACGAAAATCCGAAAAGAATTCCATTGCTTCCAGCGCGGAATCAAGTAGCTGTTTAATAGTATTTGAGTGTGAGTCTGATTTGAATAATCTTTGATGCTCAATCAATGCCTCTTCAATTTCAGCATTTCTTGGCATATTGCGGGTATTGGGTGCACCCAGTTTTGATGCCGCCTTGCGCTTGGCAACATGAAAATCACGGACACCGCCTTCTGCAATAATACGTGCCGCCTCCATGGCAATGCGATAACGCATCTGTTTGTCCTTCGCCGCCTGCCGAACAGTCATAACATTACCTTTAGATCAGGATGCCCCAATAATCCAGCTAAACTCAAAACAATTGTTCTGCTTCCGGTACCGGTTTATCAGAATCAGTTGTGTTTTGATCGCCATTGAGTGGCTTGTAGCCAGATACTGCCTTTTTAGTCGGAACGTTCTCGGTACGAAAAGTTTCAAAAATGGCATCAGTACTGCCTGGACTGGCCAACAAACCGGTTTCCGGATCAATCCTGACACTCACCAGCCCTTCCGGTCTATCGAGAGGTTTTTCTGGAATGCCTTTTAGTGCCTCACGCATGTAATCAACCCACATTGGGAGTGCCGCCTTGGCGCCAGTTTCATAGTTCCCGAGTGGTTGTGACTTGTCAAAACCAACCCAGACAGTAGTCACTACATCCCGATTGAAACCGGAGAACCATGCATCCCGCTGGTCATTTGTCGTTCCTGTTTTGCCTGCCAGATCCTTGCGCCCTAATGTCAATGCCTTGCGCCCTGTACCATACAAAACAACATCACGCATAATACTGGTCATGATATAAACGTTTTGTGGGCTTACAATCCGTACAGCCGGAACAATTGCAGTTTTTTCTTCTTGCTCTTCTTCCGGTTTATTCTCGTTTTCATCTGTCAATACTGTTGTTGTTTCTTCAACTGTGGTTATGTCGGCCTGATTATTTTCTGCCTCTTGCTCTTGTTTCTGTTCGCACTCAGGACATACCTTGGGAAAGTTGCTTTCATAAATAACATTGCCTTCCATATCTTCAATACGCGAAATAAAATGGGGTTCAATTAAATAGCCACCATTGGCAAACGCGGCATAACCACGCGCAATTGAAATGGGTGTAACCGCGCCACTGCCCAGAGCAAGTGATAGGTCGCGTGGTAATTTTTCAGTATCAAAACCAAACCTGCTGGCATAATTAATTGCATGAGGAATACCTATAGAACGCAGTAATCGAATTGATACCAGATTACGTGACTTTGTTAGCGCCAGTCTAAGGCGAGTTGGTCCAAAAAACTTCCCGCTGTAATTCTCAGGACGCCATGCACTTTCAAGACCTGGATCATCAAATACAACCGGGGCATCATTAATCAGGCTTGCTGCTGTAAAACCTTTTTCCAGTGCGGCTGAATAGATAAAAGGTTTGAAGTTGGAGCCTGGTTGACGTTCAGCCTGTACAACACGATTAAATTTACTGTGATAAAAATCAAAACCACCCTGCAATGACTGGATTGCACCGGTATCCGAATTAATTGATACCAGCGCACCGGCTACTTCCGGTATCTGTGCCAGCCGCCACTTACCCTCTTTTAAAGATTGAACACGAACAATATCACCCGGCTTTAAAATTGCGTTTGCATTTTCAGGGTCACTGCCCTGAGCATTGGTATTGATAAACCGTTTGGCCCAGGATAATCCTTCCCATGGTATTTCCACACTGCCGGTACCACTAATATAAACAATGGCTGTGTTCTCTTTTACCTCAAGAACCAGCGCAGGAAACAAAGGACCTACCACAGGATAATCTCTTAATGCCTTTTCCTGATCCGCAAACTCGGTCACTTCATCAAGATTAATACGCCCTTCTCGCCCACGATAACCATGGCGCATGTCGTAATCCATTAATGCATTACGCAATACATCATTGGCCGCAGCCTGCAAACGCGTATCGATGGTTGTGTAAACCTTGTAACCAGCGGTATAAGCCTCATTACCGTAGTGCTCAACCATATAGGAACGCACCATTTCTGCAATGTAGGGAGCGTCAACCTGAGTTGTTAAGCGATGCAATGAAGAATTGTCCGGTTCCTTGACTGCCACTTCATATTCATCATCAGTGATATATGCCAGATGATGCATGCGCCCCAGAACATAACCGCGTCGAATCATGGCGCGTTGCAGATTGACTATCGGGTTATAGCGGGAAGGTGCTTTCGGTAAACCGGCAATCATGGCCATCTCTGCAATTGTTAGCTCATTAATAGGCCTGCCATAATAAATTCGGGCCGCAGCAGCGACACCATAGGCACGATTACCAAGATAAATCTTGTTTAAATATAGAGCGAGAATATCCTCCTTGGTAAGTTCCCGTTCAATCTTCAGCGCCAGAAAAACTTCGTTAAGTTTGCGTAAGTAGGTTTTCTCGCTGCTCAGGAAAAAATTGCGTGCCACCTGCATAGTAATGGTGCTGCCACCCTGACCTTTGTCGCCGGTTTTTACCAGATGAATGACGGCCCTTAACAGCCCCTGATAATCAACACCGGGGTGTTCAAAAAAACGATCATCTTCTGCGGCAAGCACTGCCTTAATCATTTTTTCAGGTATTTCACCAATATCCAGTGGAATACGTCGTTTTTCACCAAATTCAGCGATTAAGCGCTCATCCTGAGCATAAACACGCAACGGTACCTGCAGGCGCATGTCCTTGATACTTTCAATTGTCGGGAGTCCAGGTGCCAGATACAGATAGGCAATGGTTGTCAGTAACAAACCGAGAGTAAATGCGGCAAACAGGGCCCTTGCTGCCAAACGCAGTGAATTAAGTAACAGTTTCATTTATCAGAAAAAAAATGATGAGAACCAGTTCAAGAAACAGTTAAACAAAATTTGTTTCGTGTCGAATAAAGTATAAATCATGCCATACTTTCGTTATACATGTGTTTGAAATTTCGTATTTGATTACTATAGTTATAATCGGTATTTAATGCTTTAATGAATGACAGTTTATTAACTTATTGATTTTAAAAGAAAATTCAAGGAAGTAAAAACGGTGCAAATCCCACAACTTGGACAGCTGGCACAAATCTTCACAGCATCAGCTAAACAGCCGCTTGTTGGACTGGATATCAGTTCAACAGCCGTAAAATTACTCGAATTATCAGAACATGGCTCTCGTTATCGGGTAGAAAGTTATGCTGTTGAGCCGTTACCGCCTAATTCTGTCGTAGAAAAGACAATCAGTGATGTTGAAGCCGTGGGTGAAGCTATAAAAAGAGCGGTCAATCGCTCAGGTACACGGACAAAAAACATTGCTGTGGCTGTTGCTGGTTCTGCTGTCATTACAAAGGTAATCCCTTTGCAGGCCTCATTATCTGATGATGAAATGGAAAGTCAGATACAGCTGGAAGCGGATCAGTACATTCCTTACCCGCTGGAAGAAGTCAATATGGACTTTCAGGTCATCGGCCCTTCAGAAGGTAATGCCGAACAGGTGGATGTATTACTGGCCGCCTCCCGCAGTGAAAATGTGGATGTTCGTGTCGATGCGTGTGAACTTGCCGGTTTAACCGCCAAAATTGTGGATGTAGAAGCCTATGCCATGGAAGCGGCTTTCTCACTGATTGCACAACAAATGCCTGACAGTGGTGCCGACAAGACGATTGCTGTTGTTGACGTGGGTGCGACAATGACAACCTTGAACGTTTTGTATGACCTCAAGACCATTTATACACGTGAACAGGTCTTTGGTGGTAAACAGCTAACCGAAGAAATTCAACGCCGCTACGGTCTTTCTTATGAAGAAGCAGGCATGGCCAAACGTCAGGGTGGTCTGCCGGATAACTATGTACCGGAAGTGCTGGAACCATTTAAAGAAGCTATGGCGCAACAGGTAAGCCGTTCCTTGCAATTCTTTTTCTCATCCAGTCAATACAACTCTGTTGATCATATTGTACTGGCCGGTGGCAGTGCTTCGATCCCGGGTATTGATGAAATGATTCATGACAAGATAGGTACACCTACTTCTATTGCCAATCCATTTGCCAACATGTCTCTGGCCTCAAGAATCAAGGCGCAGTCCCTGAATAATGATGCTCCGGCACTGATGATTGCATGTGGTCTGGCATTAAGGAGCTTCGACTAATGGTACGGATTAACTTATTACCATGGCGCGAAATTCGTCGTAAGGAACGTGAACGTCAGTTTTATTCAATACTGGCGGGCAGTGCTGTCCTGATGGGCGCAATTGTCCTGTACGTTCATCTCCACATCAACGGTTTGATTAGTGAGCAGAACAACCGTAACGCTTTTATTGAAGGTGAAATTGCGGTTGTTGAAAAACAGATTAAGGAAATTGAACAACTGGAAGCGGAAAAGGCACGCCTACTGGCGCGCATGGATGTTATCCAGAAACTGCAAAGCAGTCGACCCGTTGTTGTTCATTTGCTTGATGAAGTTGTAAACACATTACCTGAAGGTGTTTATCTGACCAATCTTACCCAGAAAGGCGACGTGATTACACTTAAAGGTATTGCCCAATCAAATGCGCGTGTTTCTGCCTTTATGCGCAACATTGACAAATCAGAGTGGTTAACAGACCCGAAACTGAATGTTATTCAGACCAACAAGAAAGGCCGCCAGCGTTCGAGTGATTTTACTCTGGTTGTAAAACAACTGGAAAAGAAAAAAGAAGATCTGAAGAAGGGATAAGCTAAAGTGGATTTATCAGAATTAAATAATCTTGATCTTGATTTCCAGAATGTTGGTAATTGGCCGATTGCGCTCAAAACCATTGCCACCATTATTGTGTGTATCGCAGTTCTCGGTGCCGGTTACTGGTTTGATACCCAGCACCAACTGGTTGAACTGGAAAATGCGGAAAAGAAAGAAGGTGAGCTGAAAACGAAATTTGAAACCAAACAAGCCAAGGCAGTCAATCTGGAAGCTTATAAGCAACAAATGGTTGAAATGAACAGTACCTTTGGCACCATGTTGCGTCAGCTGCCAAGTAAGACAGAAGTGGCAGGACTACTGGTTGATATATCACAAACCGGTCTGGCCAGTGGACTTGAATTTGAACTTTTTCAACCAAGCGGCGAAAAACCGGCTGAGTTCTATGCAGAGTTGCCTATCAATATTCGTGTAACAGGAAACTATCACCGCTTCGGGAACTTTGTCAGTGGTGTGGCGGCACTGCCCCGTATTGTTACATTGCATGATATTTCAATCTCCCCGACCGGTGAGACATTTACCATGAATGCGATGGCAAAAACATACCGTTATATTGATGAAAGTGAACAGACACCAACCAAGAAAAAGAAAGGCAAGAGGAAGGGAAGATAGTCAATGAGTATAACAACTATCAAAAACCTGATTAGTTTGCGTGTATTGACCATTACATTTGTCGCAATCACACTGGTTGCCTGCGGCAGTGATAATCTGGGTGACCTGCGTGACTATGTTGCGGATGTAAAGTCCAGAAAGAAGGCCCGCATCCAGCCTTTACCTGAATTAAAGCCGCATGAAACATTTTTTTATGAAGCTTCCAACAGAAGAGACCCTTTTGAAGAAGCGTTAACTGCGCAACCTGAAACACTGGCCAAGACAACCTCAAATGGAAATGCAAAAGGCCTGCGGCCGGATGCAAACCGCAGGAAAGAAGCCTTGGAAGAATTTCCTCTGGATACACTTCGTATGGTGGGCAGTCTGGAACAAAAGAGCAGTATGTGGGCCATTATCAAGGCAAGTGATGGCACGGTTCATCGCGTTAAAACTGGCAACTATGTTGGACAGAATCACGGCAAGATTACACAAGTCAGAGAAGATGAAATTAAACTTCTGGAAATTGCTCCCGATGGCTTAGGGGGATGGATTGAACGTGACGCTTCACTGGCACTAAGTGAGTGATGTACAAGAGGGCAACACCATGATGGATACTACAATGAAAAACACAACTAATACCAAAGGCCTGTTTGCCTCGTTGCTGCAAGGTCTGCTCTTAACCTGCATGACAATAATACTTATGTCCGGCACAGCTCATGCGCAATCAAATAGTCTTGAGCAAATTACCTATACTTCTCTTCCTGGCGACAGGGTACAGGTAAAACTGACCATGTCACAACCTGCCACGAAACCGTTAAGCTTTACAATTGATAATCCGGCCCGTATTGCGCTCGACCTGGCAGAAACAAACAGTAATGTACCCAAGTCTCAAACAATTGGTGTCGGGATTGCACAAAGTATTCGTGCAATTGAGGCCAAGGGTCGTACTCGTGTTATTTTAAACCTTGCCCAGCTCGTTGACTATGAAACTGATATCAGAGGCAATGATATTATTATTACGCTAGGTGGAAACGGTAATACCGGCAGTACTGCAATAGCGGCCTCCAGCCCGAGCAAACTTCCCTTCTCAGGCAAAACATCTTCCACATCCAGTCAAGGTATTAGCAATATTGATTTCCGTCGTGGTGAACGCGGTGAAGGCAGGGTAATTGTCACTCTTTCTGACCCGACCACAAAGGTTGATATAAAAGAAGAAGGTGGTCAAATCATTGTGGATTTCTTCAATGCTAATCTACCTTCCAATCTTGAACGCCGTCTTGATGTGATTGATTTTGCAACTCCGGTCAAGACTGTTGATACCTATGCACAAGGTAATAATATCCGTATGGTAGTGGCGGCTTCCGGTAATTATGATCACCTCGCCTATCAATCAAATAATCTGTTTACGATTGATGTTAAGCCCATGTCCAAGGAAGAAGAGGAAGCGCTCAAGAAAGAAAAATTTGGTTACACCGGTGAACGCCTGTCTCTCAACTTTCAGGATATTGAGGTCCGTGCAGTTCTGCAGTTAATTGCTGACTTTACCCAGCTCAACATGGTTACCAGTGATACCGTTTCCGGTAACCTGACATTACGTTTAAAGAATGTGCCATGGGATCAGGCGCTGGATATTATCCTAAAGACCAAGGGTCTGGCCATGCGTCAAAAAGGCAATGTGATGCTGGTGGCACCGGCAGAAGAAATTGCTGCCAGAGAAAAGGTTGAGTTAGAAGCCCAAAAACAGGTTTCTGAACTGGCGCCACTCAAATCTGAATTTATGCAGATCAATTATGCCAAGGCGGCTGATATCGCTTCTTTACTGAAAGCCAAGGAAAATAGTTTAATGACGTCACGTGGCAATGTCTCGGTTGATGATCGTACCAATACACTGCTTGTACAGGATACAGCAGAGAAGCTGGGTGAAATTCGTAAAGTAATCGCCAAACTGGATATACCTGTTCGACAAGTATTAATAGAATCACGTATTGTGATTGCGGATGATAAGTTTGGTAGAAATCTGGGCGCAAAATTCGGGATCTCTCATGGTTCAACAGCCAGAGGTGATAATCTGGCTATTGGTATATCTGATGATATTGTATCTGCCAATGCCATTAAAGGCAGTGGTAACGGTGCATCAGCTGTATCAGATCGCATGAATGTAAGCTTACCTGCTGCGAGCAGTGTAGGCTCAATTGGTCTGGCACTTTCAAGATTACCATTTGGAATACTGCTTGACTTGGAGCTCTCTGCGATGGAAGAAGAAAAAGGCGGTGAGGTGATTTCCAGTCCACGTATCATCACTTCCAATCAGAAGACCGGTACAATCGAATCTGGTGTAGAAATTCCCTATCAGGAAGCCAGCTCAAGTGGCGCGTCAACCACTTCATTCAAGAAGGCCGTGCTCAGTCTGAATGTCACACCACAGATTACACCAGATGATCGCATCAATTTAAGCCTAACAGTCTCCAAGGACTCTCAAGGTGATAACACAGCCAGTGGTATCCCTACAATCAATACCAATTCTGTGACCTCGGAAATTCTGGTTGATAATGGAGAAACCATTGTACTTGGTGGCATTTATGAACGCACAACCCGTAATGATACAAACCGGGTTCCTTTCTTTGGGGAATTACCCGTGGTCGGTTACATGTTCAGAAACACTACCAAATCAGATAACAAGAATGAATTACTGGTATTTGTAACGCCAAAAATTCTTAAAGACTCTGTTAGCCTGCGTTGATAAGTTGATGCAATAACCAAAAAAGGATGGCTTGGCCATCCTTTTTTTTGCCCTGAAATCTGACCCAAACTAGTGTTATGATTACCAGGATATGTCAACTAAACAAGCACAGCAGAACATCTTTATTGTCGGCCCAATGGGTTCAGGCAAAACCACCATCGGTCGCCAGATCGCCAAATTACTGGGACTGGAATTCATCGATAGCGATCATGAAATTGAGAACCGTACCGGTGTTGATATTCCTTTCATTTTTGAAAAGGAAGGTGAAGATGGATTCCGCAAAAGAGAACACGATATGATTCATGAGCTTTGCTCAAGATCCGGTATTGTACTCGCCACCGGTGGTGGCGCTGTAATTGATAAGGATAACCGGACTGCCCTTGCCAATAACGGTATTGTTATTTATCTGGAAGCCCCAGTCAGTGAATTGCTGAAACGGACTGCGCGCGATAAGAACCGACCCTTATTGCAAATTGATAATCCAAAGGCAAAACTCGAAGCATTGTTACATGAAAGGGAAGCTTTCTATCAGGAAGTGGCTGATCTGGTTATTAATACCGGTCATCGCTCTGCCAAGGATGTAGTAAAAGAAATTCTGGAAAAAACGGATTCTATCGTTAAATAGTGCGCCTGAACGC
>JAOUJV010000131.1 GCA_029882995.1 Gammaproteobacteria bacterium
CTGAATGTGTGATTGATGCTGTTGATCGACGTCCCAATGTAGTCAAGCTGGCGCAAGGTTATTTCCGGCTTCCGCAAGATCCCCGACTCAGGATTTATATTGATGATGCATTTGAGTTTATGAGTAAAAATACAAACCAGTACGATGCCATACTGATTGATGCCTATGATGGTAAAGGTATGTCTGATTCAGTAAGCCATGAACGTTTTTTTGAAAACTGTTATGTACAGATGAACAAGGACGCAGTTATTTCAATGAACCTGTGGAGTACTGATAAATCTGAACTTAAAAAAACACTAAGCGATATAAAGAATGTGTTCGGCAATAATTGTCTGGAACTGCCCATCCCTGAAAAAGGAAATCTGGTTACTTTTGTATTGAAAACATCAATGCCACATAAAAAATTGAATAAGCTCAATGGCAAGGCGCTTGAAATGGGAAGAAAACTTGATCTGGAATTACCCGCTGTTCTGGGCCAGTTACGCAAACACAACACCCATTGGTATCAGCGTGCGCTGGGCATGGCCTGATTATTTGGCAACCAGAAGTTTCAATGCCTCTGCCTGTGTCAGACCGGCATTTAAACCACTGTCATAATTGCGTTTAATCACCGCTTTCAGCATCCCAACATTATCCTTGTTCTGTTCGGCGATAATTTCCAGCATTTTTATATCCATCATACTGCCGCCATAAAATTCAATCAGGTTTTCCAGTGTGGATTCTGTCGCCAGCCAGTAACAAACATCATACACAAGACGAAATAAAAGCTCGGCATCACCGCCGTCCACCCCATGTTGAGCAGCAATTTCCTTTTTAAGATCATCACGGAACTGAGCAAGTGAATATTCAGTCTTGCCATTCTCTACATCTTTGGGGGTAAATGCCCATTCCATCTCACAGCCCTCTTTCCTGATTTATTCTATGAAAAATTGTCCACAATCCCTTACAATAGCGGTTCTGAATCCGGAATTATTAGCCATAAATCGTCGTGTATTCCCTGTAACAACACCCTGTTTTATAACGATCCATGAAAACAACTACCTACCCACTGCAATCACACATCAAGCTTCCAGAAAAATCTGAGGAACCCGTATATTGGGGGCAGCTTTATGGCAGTGCCGGCGCAATGTCAATTATTGCGGCTGCGCACCAGATTGACGGGGTCGTGGTGGCTATCACTTCCAATATGTCGGCCTGCTACCAACTTGAGCAAGAGTTGCGATTTTACAGTTCACGTGAGCAGAGTCTGCCTGTGCTGATGTTTCCTGACTGGGAAACATTGCCCTATGACATTTTTTCTCCACATCAGGATATTATTTCCCAGCGTCTCGAAACCCTGCACAAACTTCAGACACTGAAAAAAGGAATTCTGGTTGTCCCTGTTTCCACCCTGATGCATCGCCTGCCACCCTGCACCTATTTGCAGGCACACAGTTTTGTGCTTAACACCGGAGATAAAATAAATCTCGAAAAACTGCGTGCTGATCTGATTGCCAGAGGCTACTACTTTGTTAACCAGACAATGGAACACGGTGAATTTGCGTTACGGGGAAATATTTTTGATATTTTTCCGATGGGCAGTCAGCACCCTTACCGAATTGAACTGTTTGATGATGAGGTTGAAAGCATTCGAACCTTTAATCCGGAAAACCAGCGTTCGATTGAGAAAGTGCAGGATATTCATCTGTTACCTGCGCGTGAAATACCGCTGGATGAACAGGCTATAGAATTATTTAAATCAAAATTTGATCAGGCTTTTCCGGAATCACCTCATCATGGCATTATTTATCGTGATGTCACAAAACAGCTGGCACCACCTGGTATTGAATATTATCTGCCGCTTTTTTTCGAAAACACATCGACTCTGTTTGATTATCTGCCACAGCATTCATTATTTATTATACAAAATGAACTGGAGACAGCTGCCACCGGTTTCTGGAAAGAAGTCTGTGATCGCTATGAACAAAACCGGTTTGATATAGAACGGCCATTATTGTCTCCTGAAATTGATTTTATCCCGGAAGAAGAATTGCTGGGTATTCTGCAAACCAGAAAACGTGTTCAGTTACAAAGCTTCGAAATTACACAAACCGATACCGGACAAAACTTCGGAACCGGTTCACCTCCTGTTCTGACCCTGAATAAACGTGCTCATGAACCGGCCGAGAAATTACTTGGTTTCACCAATGAATTTGATGGCCGCATCCTGTTTGTGGCCGAGTCTGCCGGACGGCGTGAATTATTACTCGAAATACTGAAACATGCAGATATTCATCCCAGGGTATTTGAGACCTGGAATGATTTTATCCATTCCGAAAACAGGATCGGTATTGCCATCAGTCCTCTTGAAAATGGTGCACTGATTACATCACCTTCCATCGCTGTTATTACTGAACCGCAATTATTCGGTGAACAGGTAATGCAGCGTCGTCGGCGCAAGACACGTGGTCGTGACACTGAATCCATTATCAGTAATCTGACCGAACTGAGTATTGGTGCGCCAGTCGTACATGATGATTATGGTGTGGGTCGCTATCTTGGTTTGCAGATGCTCACACTTGGTGATCTGGAAACCGAATTTCTGACACTGGAATATGCCGGCGGTGACAAACTGTATGTGCCTGTCTCCTCACTTCAACTTATCAACCGTTATACCGGCGTTAATCCTGATCAGGCGCCGCTGCATAAACTGGGAAGTGGTCAGTGGGAACGTGCCAAACGCAAGGCCGCCGAAAAGGTACGCGATGTGGCAGCTGAACTGCTTGATATTCACACACGCCGCGCGGCACGCAAGGGGAATGCCTTTCCCGAGCCGGATGAACAATACAATGCCTTTGTTGCCAACTTCCCGTTTGAAGAAACACCTGATCAGGAAGACGCAATTCACTCTGTCGTGGAAGATCTGGTTACTGATAAGCCCATGGATCGGGTCATCTGCGGTGATGTTGGTTTTGGTAAAACCGAAGTTGCCCTGCGTGCGGCTTTTGTTGCTGTTCAAGGTGGCAAGCAAGTCGTCATGCTGGTACCCACCACCCTGCTTGCTGAACAACATTACCAGACATTCACTGATCGTTTTGCCGACTGGCCGGTAAAAGTGGAATCACTGTCACGTTTTCGTTCCGCCAAGCAACAGAAAGAAATACTGAAAGGATTAGCTAATGGCAAGGTTGATATTGTCATCGGCACACACCGTTTGTTACAGGATGATGTGAAGTTTTCTGATCTGGGGCTGGTGATCGTTGATGAAGAACATCGTTTTGGTGTGCGGCATAAGGAAAAAATGAAAACACTGCGTGCCGAAGTCGACATACTGACACTAACTGCCACACCAATACCGCGCACATTGAATATGTCACTGTCCGGTATTCGCGATCTGTCTGTTATTGCCACTCCACCACGTCAGCGTATTGCCATCAAAACCTTTGTCACGGAATGGCAGGATCATTTATTACGTGAAGCCATTTTGCGTGAAATAAAACGCGGTGGTCAGGTGTATTTTTTACATAACGAAGTCAAGACCATTGAAAAGAAGGCAAGAGAAATTGCGGAACTGGTGCCTGAAGCCACAGTCCGGATTGGTCATGGCCAAATGCGTGAACATGATCTGGAACAGGTCATGCTCGATTTTTATCATCAGCGTTTTAATGTGCTTGTCTGCACCACCATTATTGAAAGCGGTATCGATATTCCAACTGCCAATACCATTATTATGGACCGTGCCGATAAACTCGGACTGGCTCAGCTCTATCAATTACGTGGGCGAGTTGGTCGATCTCATCACCGTTCCTATGCCTATCTGATCGTACCGGATAAAAAGGTAATGACTGCTGATGCCCGTAAACGGCTGGAAGCAATTGAATCACTTGAGGAGCTGGGTACCGGATTCACACTGGCAACCCATGATCTCGAAATTCGCGGTGCAGGAGAACTGCTGGGTGAAGAACAAAGTGGTAATATGCAGGAAATCGGTTTTGGGATGTATACCGAATTACTGGAACGTGCTGTTGCTTCTCTACGTGCCGGTAAGCAACCGGAACTGGACAGGCCACTGGATCATGGTACAGAAGTGGATTTACGAATTCCGGCATTAATTCCGGAAGACTACTTACCGGATATTCATACCCGCCTGCTCATGTATAAACGTATTGCCAGTGCAAACAGTCGGGATGCCTTGAAAGATATGCAGGTTGAAATGATTGATCGATTTGGACTCCTGCCAGAACCGGTCAAGTACCTGTTTCAGGTGACTGAACTGAAGCTAAAGGCGACACCGCTCGGTATACGAAAAATAGAGGCCAGCCCTGATTATGCCAAACTTGTTTTTGGCCCTGAGCCAAATATAGATCCGGCCCAACTAATACAAATGATACAGAAACAGCCGAATATTTATAAATTTGACGGTAAAACCAAACTGCGAATCACAAAGGATTTAGGCGAAATCAA
>JAOUJV010000132.1 GCA_029882995.1 Gammaproteobacteria bacterium
TTCTCAGCTTTACTGCAAGACTTGCCCCCTATTTACTTATTATCGCCGCATTTACATTTGTTTATGTGTTGATACCAAATACAAAGGTAAAAATACGTTCGGCATTAATTGGTGCTATCACTGCAGGTATTTTATGGGAAACTACTGGCTGGGCATTTGCTTCGTTTGTCGCCTCTTCCGGTAAATACACTGCCATCTATTCGGCATTTGCAACATTGATCATATTCATGATCTGGCTTTATCTTGCGTGGTTGATTTTATTAACCGGCACCAGTATTGCCTTTTATCACCAGCATCCTGAATATTTGTCTATACAAAAACGAGAACTCAAACCCAGCAACCGCATGAAAGAAAGTCTTGCATTACATACCATGTATCTTATCAGTAAGGATTTTCACACAAAGGGGAATGGCTGGTCGGTTGACCGTCTGGCACAATATCTCCATGTTCCAATGGAAATTATGGAAGAGATAATCGATTTGCTGATTAATCATGAGTTGCTGAAACGCACTTGTGATGACACTACCTGTTACCAACCTTCACAATCACTGGAAAACATTATGATAGAAGATGTCATTAATGCCGTACGTTCCCACGGTGAAGAAAGTTATTTAAATCTGAAACGACTTCCATCCAATGCGACCATCGATAATATAATGAATGAACTGGAACAGGCATCAAAAGACAGGCTGGATCGAAGAAATATGAAAGATCTGGTATTAAAGGAAAACAACGGGTAACAACTCTGTTATCCCTAAAGGTATTTATTCAGATAGGGGTTACCATCCGGTTTGGCAATAATTTCAAACTGGAACTGTGAATATGATGAAGTGGTATCAATCAGTTTCTGCAAATGGATATATTCAATATTCCCGTCCTGATTCAGAACAAGCTCTGACTGAATATCAAAAATATTGGCCGGGACAATGACCGTTTGCACTGCTTCACTATTATTTTTTGTACTGCAGACAAAGGCACGGAAATACTCGCCACCCTCCCCAACACCTGAAATTGCCCTGACACCAACTGCATGCGCATTTTCCGAAATTATCTTTATGCCTAAATCAAGAGTTCGGTTATTCTTGTTCATCAACCAGCGAGATGCTCCCAGTCTCCAGCTGTTACCACTATCCTTACTGAAACTAATCAAATCACCGACACGAATTTTCAGGTTGCTGATGTCTGAACTGGTCAGTCCAAGACCACCCTGACTCTCATTGAACTTGCTCCACTCGGTCGACTTAAATTCCGGAATTCTGTTTGCAACAATTGACTGATGGTATGCCTTGGTCGCATTGATCTTTTGCCAGGCATCTGCACTTTTATCATCAAAGGTGGATACACGATGCTGGGTAACCCCTGACTCCATCTTGTCTTTTAACTCCTGTTTTTTCCATCCATCCTCTTCCAGTGGGACAAGTGACAAACCGGATTCCGATCCGCTAATAGTGCCACCCGATATTACTTCATCCTTTTCCGGATCAAAATTTTTCAACCCGCTAACAAAATAATGGCTCGCACCCAATCCAACAGACAACAAAACATTTTCCGAACCAGGCAAACGTTGCTCCTGTCTGTCTACTCTTCCACCCCATGCATTTTGCAGTCTTATGAGCATGTCACGATTCATGCGATCCTTGAGTGACATGTTCTTGCCTCTGGATTGCTCGGTAATCTTGTGGATCAAATTAGCCAGTCCGGCAGCAAGTGCATCAACACCAATGATCTTTCCCTGTTTAGGCTTATGCTCAATATGATCGGATGCAAAGCGTGGGGCATCACCTGATTCAAGATCGACATAGAACTGTCCTGTGACTTTAGTCTCCTGAGTGTGCGGAGTAATGGTGCACTTTGTTGCCCAGTTTCTCAGGTAATCCAGAATCGCGGCGGCTTCACCTTCCATCAGGTGATAAGGATTGGATATAGCAAGCAATACAATCCGTTTGTACATGTGCAGGATTGTATTTGCAGTCAGGTTCTCACCGACCTGCGCCGGTAATACCTTGTCATGCATGCCAGTCTCTTCAGCATAACGATAAAGGCGATGAATCTGCGCCCAGACACCTTGTGGCTCGGGATAATAAATCAGCCATGCAGAAAGCAATTGTTCCGACAGATACTTGATTGAGAAGAAGGTTGCCTTTAACGAGGCCGTGCTGGCTTGTTCCGGATCCCCCTTTCCAGCATCCAGATCAAGAATTGAAATCTTGTAGCCATTTGCCATGGCTTCCATCATTTTGATAACAAGCTCGGCACGTTCAAGACTATTGTTACTCAGCGGAAATGGACTTCCCTTCAACTTTCCACGGAGAGACTCAAGTAATTGTGCACCAACCGGGATAAATTGATCCATGAACTGGATACGCTGGATCGGATCCAGCGTACTCTGGTTGTATTGATTAATGGTATTAATAATCGAACGGGTACTTTTTTCCACATCGGTCAGATGCAATCCATCCAGCCATGCCTGTAACTCAGCTGTCTCCATGGCTGATGATGAAACACTGTGAACGGTCAGATTGGGAACATCCAGCTGCAAGACGCTCATGTATAATTCGAATCCGATGATGATGTACCTTATATATCGTTCTAAGCCTCTGTTTACTTTAGGTAAATTGCATTTATACCCAAGTGCATAATATATAGATAATCTTTTTATAATCAGATAGATACCAAATTATGTCTCCCTTGATTTTGGTGTGCCATAATGAAACAAAACCGATGGGAAAATGGTATCCGTGGATCAGAACACAAATATTAAACTCAAACTTCAGGAGTTCCGACTTGAACATGGCGCCCTTGATGACGCTATTTCACGTCTGAGCGAGGATCCTAAAATTGATCAATTTAAACTGCAGCGTCTAAAAAAACGCAAACTCCAGCTCAAGGATTTTATTGCCAAACTGGAAGACATGCTGATTCCTGATATTGATGCCTGACCAACCACAACCCCGAAAACCGGTTGTCACTGTACTGACCAGTAAGCAATGCCCGCACTGCAATGCAGTAAAACAATCACTGAATGATATTGTAAAAATCGGTCTCATCGATGATGTACAATTTATTGATATTGAGGACAGGACAGATGAATTCAGTCATGTACGTTCTGTTCCCTGGATACGTATCGGTGATTTCGAGTTACACGGACTGCACTCAAAACAGGAATTACAAGACTGGATAAGCAAGGCAAGTGATCCCGAAGGGATGCAAATCTATATCGATGAATTATTATCGGGTGGACAGCTACCTCAGGTCATGGAGCTGGTTAAACGTAAACCTGAACTTTTACACGAACTCGTTAAACTGACTGCTAACCCTGAAACAGCCATGGCAACTCGTATCGGGATTGGTGCATTACTGGAAAATCTGCAAGGAACTGGTCTGGCGAAAACAATCACCGAACCTCTACAAACCCTTTGTAACCATGCTGACAAAAAGATACGTGCTGACTGTGCACACTTTCTTGGCCTTACCGAAAACAAACAGGCTATTAATACATTAAAAAAAATGCTGAATGATCCAGATGAGGAAGTCAGAGAAATCGCTGAAGAAGAACTGGAACGTTTATCGTAGTATTGGAAGAAGAAACTTTTATTTAAGGACTTCTGTTTCGCCTTCAGTCTTTGCTATTAACACCGCCCCGCATGAATCACTAAACACATTCACACTGGTTCGACACATATCAAGAATACGATCAACAGCCAGTATTAAACCAATACCTTCAGCCGGTAATCCAATCGCACCCAGTATCACCACAATGGCCACCAGACTCGCCGCCGGAATACCGGCAACGCCGATAGATGTCAGTAGGGCAATTAACACCACAGTAAACTGGGTGGCAAAACCCAATTCCAGTCCATAGGCCTGCGCAATAAACATGGCAGCGACACATTCATACAATGCTGTTCCATCCATGTTTACTGTTGCACCCAGTGGCAATACAAAACTGGAAGTGCGATTGGAGACCTTTGCATTATTTTCCACGCAGTCCATGGTTAATGGAAGCGTAGCTGAAGAAGAAGCCGTGGAGAATGCCGTCAATAGTGCTGGCGCCATAGCACGAAATTGTTTAAGCGGATTAACACGCGCAATAAAATGCAACAACAACGGCAGTGAAACAAATACATGGATTGCAAGTGCCATTAATACCGTGATCATAAACAACAGCAACGGTTGGAATGCAGCAAAACCGGTAGCGGCAACTACTTTTGCCACTAATGCAAACACACCAATGGGCGCAAACTTCATGACCCAGTCGGTTATACGCATCATGATTTCGAACACTCCCTGCCAGAAATCCACCATGACCATGGTGTATTTGTCATGCACCTTGGTAACAAAATAACCGAATAACAGGCAGAAAAAGATCAGTCCCAATAACTGCCCGTCTGCTGCAGCTGCAACAACATTGGTTGG
>JAOUJV010000133.1 GCA_029882995.1 Gammaproteobacteria bacterium
ATTTTTGATAATTGCCCAACCCCTGCAATTTGTCTTTAACTATATGGCCCAAACCCCGCCTTTTTTTAATAAAGGTTGTTATTTAGTTTTAACCTAGCGGAGTCAAGTTATGAACCTTGAAAATGATGTTACTCAGGAAATTGCAAAATCATTAACCGGGGAAATCATGGACCATGTCTATGCCGGAATTATCATTACGGATCTAAATGGCGAGATTCTGGTTTTCAATCAGACAGCAGAACAGATATTCGGGTTTAGTAAACATGAAGCCATCGGACGTAATGTCTCGCAATTTATAAAAAAGAAACAGAATCCGGAATGTCATAGTGCGATGAAACAATTTTCAATGGAAACCACTGAGCCCGCCGGTTGTCAGGTTTGTAATGCCAATGGTGTAAACAGGCATGGTGCTCATGTGCCACTACACATCACCATCAGCCCGATGAGTTTTGATAACAGGATTATGTTTATCAATGCACCGGAGGTGGCAAAACCGCCAGTAGGGATTCACTAACAGGTAGTGAAAAAGATGGTAGCGATGGGTGGACTTGAACCACCGACCCCAGCATTATGAATGCTGTGCTCTAACCAGCTGAGCTACATCGCCATAGACCGTGTTTTACCCTGATGGGCAAAAAAGAGGCGCAATTTTAAGGCCTGCCACCCCCGATGTCCAGAAAATCACCTAACCTACTGACATCCAAACAAAATATTTTTGAGTACAACAAAATACTGAGGCTGAGGAATTTTGTTCTATGACAAGGCGCAGGAGCTGTGGATTGAGCAGTTTACATATAGTAAATGAGCAAATGAACAGCGAACTGCAACGCAGTCAGAGGGCAAAATAGCCAGCCTCAGACATTGAAGCGGAAATGCATGACATCCCCGTCTTTCACAATATACTCTTTCCCTTCCAATCTCAGTTTGCCTGCCTCCTTGGCACC
This sequence comes from Gammaproteobacteria bacterium, assembly GCA_029882995.1. Taxonomy (GTDB): domain Bacteria; phylum Pseudomonadota; class Gammaproteobacteria; order DAOVJZ01; family DAOVJZ01; genus DAOVJZ01. Next base: position 945 of record JAOUJV010000133.1, read on the forward strand.
ATGCTCCCCATTGAATTTGACGAAATCATCATACGAGGTAACTTCTGCACGAATAAAACCTTTCTGGAAATCGGTGTGAATTACACCGGCAGCCTCGGGGGCAGTAGCGCCCATTTTAACGGTCCAGCCGCGCACTTCCTTCACACCCGCGGTAAAGTAAGTCTGCAATCCCAATAATTTGTGACCGGCACGAATCACTCGATCCAGTCCCGGTTCTTCCAGTCCCATCTCGGACAGGAATTCCTTTTTCTCTTCTTCATCCAGTTCTACCATCTCGGCTTCGATAGCCGCACAGATCGGTACCACCGGGGCATGCTCTTCGGCTACTGCTTCTCTCAATGCATCCAGCATGGGATTGTTTTCAAAACCGTCTTCATCCACATTGGCAATATACATTGCCGGCTTGATGGTGAGTAAAAACAGTTCACGGATCATCAGTTTTTGATCCGCATCGAGGTTCATGCTGCGCACCGGTTTACCTTCATCCAGATGCGCCTTGATTTTTTCAAGCAAGGCCAGTTTTGTTTTTGCGTCCTTGTCACCTGACTTGGTTTGCTTGGCAGTTTTGGTAATGGCCTTTTCCACACTGTCCATATCGGCAAGTGCCAGTTCAGTATTGATGACCTCGAGATCGTCCAGTGGACTGACCTTGCCTGCCACATGAATAACATCATCATTTTCGAAACAACGAACAACATGTGCAATCGCATCAGTTTCACGAATATTGGCAAGGAACTGGTTGCCCAGCCCTTCCCCTTTGGATGCGCCTGCTACCAAACCGGCAATATCAACAAACTCCATGGTTGTCGGAATAATTTTTTCCGGCTTCACAATTTCAGCCAGCTTATCCAGGCGCGGATCCGGCACCTGCACAATACCGACATTCGGATCGATGGTGCAAAACGGATAGTTCTCCGCCTGAATGCCAGCTTTGGTCAACGCATTGAAGAGTGTTGATTTACCAACGTTGGGTAAACCGACAATGCCACATTTAAATCCCATAAATTAAAACCAGTGTTTAGTTGTTAGTGTTGAATGTTCAGTTTTTACTATGCAGTTCCTGCATGGCATTCTGAAAATTACCGCTTATAATCTCCGGCATGACATCCAGCGCATCCCGAATTGATGTATCAATCATGTCCCTTTCAGCACCTGGTGGTTTATTCAGAACATAACCGCTGACCGCATCACTCGTGCCGGGGTGTCCAACACCAATCCGCAACCGGTAAAAATCTTTCTTGCCGGTACACGCAATGATGTCACGCAGGCCATTATGTCCACCATGACCACCACCCTGTTTAAGCCTTGCTACACCCGGAGGTAAATCGATTTCATCATGTACCACCAGCATTGCATCTGATGGAATCTTGTAGAAAGTGGCCAACGCTGCAACAGCCTGACCACTTCGATTCATATAGGTATCCGGCTTTAATAACCAGCACGCATGACCGTTGATATTTGCCTTGCAAACATCACCATTAAATTTACTCTCATGCTTAAATGTGGCTCCGGAACCGGAAGCCAGTTCATCAATTAACCAGAACCCGGCATTGTGACGGGTATTATCGTGTTCCTTGCCGGGGTTACCTAGCCCAACGATAAGTGCAATACCCGTTTGCAATGCCTTGTCCGATTATGTGCGCTTTCAGATTAATCCTTGGATTCACCTTCAGCCGGTTTCTCAGCAGAAGCTTCGGCTTCTGGTGCTGCTTCAGCTTCTGGTGTTTCTTCAGCTTCCTTGGCAGCACGTGGCAAGTGAATACTGACAACAGCATGGTCATGCTCTTCACCCAGTGCAAGTTCAGGAATCTCGACACCGGCAGCCAGTTTCAACTCGGACAAATGGACAGATTCATTCAGACCCAGATTGGAAATATCAACTTCGATATATTCAGGCAAGTCTTTTGGCAGACAGGTAATTTCAACATCGTTCTTGAGATGAGAGACAATGCCGCCATCAATCTTGACGCCTGGAGCCACTTCTTCACCGATAAAGTGTAATGGTACATGCATATGAATTTTTTCTGATGCACTTACGCGCTGAAAATCCGCATGTAGAATTCTGGGCTTGCTTGGGTGACGTTGCAGATCACGTAAAATAACCTGTTCACCTTTACCGTTAACTTTCAGGTCAAGAATATGCGAGTAGAATGCCTCGTTCTCAAGTGCATGCATGAGTTCGTTATGTTGCATAGTGAGTGAGACGGCATCCTTACCAGCACCATAAACAACTGCAGGTACTTTCTCTTCACGACGCAGGCGGCGGCTCGCTCCTTTCCCTACATCTGTACGCGCTTCCGCGTTTAGTTCAAAACTAATAGCCATGTTACTTCTCCTTACTTCAAATTAATCACCTTGGTATAAAGGTGACATACTCAACCTTTCCCGCGACCAGGAAAGACATTTAAATCAGATTGAAAAATTTTGCAGTTTTTCAACCTTGCTTTACTAATCCATAAACAACGAACTGACGGACTCCGAATTATTAATTCGGCGCATACTTTCTGCCAGCATTTCCGCCACACTTAATTGGCGAATACGTTTACATGCCTTGGCTTCTTCCCGTAATGGAATGGTGTCTGTTACCACCAGTTCATCCAGTACCGAGCCTTCAATATTGGATACTGCCTTACCGGACAGCACCGGGTGCGTACAATAGGCAACAACCCGTGATGCTCCGTTGTCTTTCAATGCACGTGCTGCTTCACAAAGCGTACCTGCAGTGTCCACTAAATCATCAATAACAATACAAATCTTGCCTTCAACATCACCAATGATATTCATCACCTTGGCTTCGTTCGGGCGTGGACGACGTTTATCAATAATCGCCAAATCGGCATCGTCCAGTCGTTTTGCCAACGCACGTGCACGAACTACACCACCGACATCCGGTGAAACAACGATGACATCATCCATCGAATACTGTTTCCATACATCACCCAGCAATACCGGTGAGGCATAAACATTGTCGACCGGGACATCAAAAAATCCCTGAATCTGATCAGCATGCAAATCAACTGTCAACAAGCGATCCACACCAACTGAACCAATCATCTTTGCCACTACCTTGGCTGTGATTGGTACACGCGCTGAACGCGGACGTCTGTCCTGCCGTGAATAACCCAAATACGGGATCACGGTTGTGATAGTACAGGCTGATGCACGTCGCATCGCATCCACCATCACAAGTAACTCCATTAAATTGTCATTGGTCGGTGCACAGGTTGGCTGTACGATGAAAACGTTTTTGCCACGCACGTTTTCCATGACCTCGACCATGACTTCACCATCACTGAAACGACCTAGCGTGATTTTGCCCAATGGTATTTGCAGATAACCGGAAATATCCTGCGCCAGACGCGGATTGGCATTAC
>JAOUJV010000044.1 GCA_029882995.1 Gammaproteobacteria bacterium
AAAAAATGGTCGGGGTAGAGAGATTCGAACTCCCGACATCCTGCTCCCAAAGCAGGCGCGCTACCAGACTGCGCTATACCCCGATTTAGCTGTTTCCTAAAGGGCGGCGATGATACGTGCCACCAGCCAAGACGTCAATTACATAATTGCCTTGGCTAAATTTGCCTGTCATGAGATCATATCACACTAAACCATTTTTACTCGAGTATTTCAAACACTTATGACCGCTCATATCATCGATGGCAAGGCTGTAGCCGCAGAGCTCCGAACACGCGTCAAACAACATGTCGATGAACGTTCTGCTCGTGGACAACGTCCACCCGGACTGGCTGTCATTCTGGTTGGGCAAAACCCCGCTTCCGAGGTCTACGTCCGTAACAAGCGCAAAGCCTGTGATGAAGCCGGTTTCCATTCTGTTTCCCATGATCTGCCTGATGATACTTCTGAGGAAAAATTGCTATCCCTCATCAACGAGCTGAATCAAGACAGCACCATTGACGGTATTCTGGTGCAATTACCGTTACCGGAACACATCGACAGTAACAAGGTGATTGAAACCATTCATCCGGATAAAGATGTTGACGGCTTTCATCCGTTTAATGTTGGCAACCTCGCATTACGCATGCCGCGCCTACGTCCCTGTACACCGCGTGGTGTCATGACATTACTCGAATCTACCGGTCAGCAAGTGCGTGGAATGGATGCCGTCGTTGTTGGCGCATCCAATATTGTTGGCCGCCCGATGTCGCTTGAGCTGTTACTCGCCGGTTGTACAACAACAGTTTGTCACCGTTTCACCAAAGATCTGGCTTCAAAGGTAAAGGACGCCGACATCGTTGTCGTTGCAGTTGGTAAACCGGGCATTGTCAAAGGAGAATGGATCAAAGATGGTGCCATCGTGATAGATGTCGGCATCAATCGCCTTGATGACGGTCGTCTTGTTGGTGATATTGAGTTTGAAAGTGCGAGCCAACATGCAAGCTGGATTACACCGGTACCCGGTGGTGTTGGACCAATGACGGTAGCAACATTACTGCAAAATACACTCGAAGCAGCAGAATTACATCAAAAATAAATTACAACCTGCGCCAGGTTGTCCCCCCCGCTCCATCTTCAAGGATTACCCCGTCGGCTTGTAACACATCACGAACACGATCAGATTCTGCCCAGTCTTTATTTGCGCGGGCTTCGTTACGTTGCTTGATCAGGTTTTCGATTTCATCATTTGAAAGCGAACCACTGTTATCACCTGAAGTCAGGTAGGCTTCCGGATCATCTTGCAAAATACCTAATAACTGACCCAGTCTGATTAAAATCCCGGCATGTTGACTCGCCACATCATTATCGCTTGTAGACTTGGCTTTATTAATGACATGGCGCACATCAGAAAGTACGGCCAAGGCTTCGGAGGTATTAAAATCATCATCCATTGCCGTGCGGAAACGGGCGACAAATTCATTGTCATCTTTACTGTCCAACACCTCTACTCCGCGCAAGGCAGTGTAATAGGATTCCAGTGCCTGTTTGGCGTTATCCAGATGTACATCAGAATAATTTAACGGACTGCGGTAATGACTGGTCAGGATAAAATAACGCACCACTTCAGGTTTGTATTTTTCCAGTATCTCACGCACGGTAAAGAAATTACCGAGTGACTTGGACATCTTTTCATTATCAATGCGTACAAAGCCATTGTGCATCCACACGTTGACAAACTTTTTACCTGTGGCTGCTTCAGACTGCGCTATTTCATTTTCATGATGCGGAAATTGCAAATCCAGTCCGCCGCCGTGAATATCAAAATGATGACCAAGGCAATGCGTGGACATGGCAGAACACTCGATATGCCAGCCCGGCCTGCCCTTGCCCCACAGTGAATCCCAATGTGGTTCATCCGGTTTGGCGGCTTTCCATAATACGAAGTCCATCGGATCATTTTTGGATTCGTCGACTTCAACACGTTCACCGGCACGTAAATCTTCAATGTCTTTACCCGACAATTTGCCGTAGCCTTCAAACTTGCTGACTGAATAATAAACATCACCATTCGATGCAGGATAGGCAAAACCTTTTTCCACCAGTGTCTGTATCATGTCGATAATCTGCTGCATGTGCATGGTCGCACATGGCTCCTGATCCGGGCGTTGAACACCTAATGCGTCGGCATCCTTATGCATCTCGGCAATAAAACGTGAAGTCAGCGCACCAAACTCCTCACCGTTTTCATTGGCGCGCTTGATGATCTTGTCATCAATATCAGTGATGTTGCGAATATAGGTTACCTTGCCTTCGCCAAAAATCTCTTTCAAATAACGATAAACAATATCGAAAACAATCAATACGCGTGCATGCCCAAGATGACACATGTCATACACCGTCATGCCGCACACATACATACGCACATTGTTCGGATCGATAGGCTGAAAGGGTTCTTTCTTTTTGGTCAGGTTATTGTGTATCTGCAACATCGAACAGGCATTCTCAAAATCAGGTTAAATCGAGCGCCTATGTTATCCGAAAGCCGGAAAATCCACAAAATTCTGTTAGTTACGTTTATTGAATCGATAGGGTATTATTCTCCCCTATGAGTGAAACCCTGTTTATTTCTGATCTGCATCTGGATAGCTCGCGCCCCGAGATCACCGGATTATTTCTGGATTTTCTGTCAAATCAGTGTCCGCAGGCAGATGCGTTATATATTCTTGGCGATCTGTTTGAGGTCTGGCTGGGTGATGATGACAATTCACCCGATAATCTAAAAGTGCTCTCTGCTTTGAAGAATCTGGCTGATCAGGGTACGCCCGTTTATGTGATGCACGGTAATCGGGATTTCCTCATGGGTGAGAAATTTGCAACAGACAGTCACTGCACGCTATTAAGTGAAGATTATAAAATAATCGACCTGTATGGCACCCCTACCCTTATTATGCATGGTGACACGCTGTGTACTGATGACATCGATTACCTGAAGTTTCGTCAGCAGGTACGCAATCCTGTCTGGCAAAAGCAAATGCTGGCTATGCCACTGGAACAACGTGCTGCCATTGCCAGAAATATTCGTGAACAAAACGAATCAGCCAAAGGTGATAAAGCATATGACATCATGGATGTTAATCCGTCGGCAGTAGAAGAAGAAATGCTAAAAAATAATGTCATGCATCTGATTCATGGTCATACCCATCGCCCTAATGTGCATGAGTTCACGGTAAATGGTCAACTCATGCAACGCATTGTGTTGGGCGACTGGTATGAACAAGGCAGTGTCCTGCGATGTAATCAGGATGGTTGTCGTCTCGAAAATTTCTGAACACCCAGTAAACTCATCAAACCCGGAACGAACAACAGTAATGTTGATGGAATAGGTACGGTTGCTACCTGCTCATACATTAAGGGTCCGTAGCCGGCAGTGGGAGCTGACTGAATATCCCAATCACCTGCCAGATTAAGGCGTTCAATACTGTAACCACTCGCGGCATCCCCTACCATTGGTAATGCAGGCAACCCATCACTCCCCATTAATCCGGCAAGATTACCATCCAGATCATAAATCACTGCATCAATCGGTACAGTAACTGCTGTAATAAGATCGGAGGTCATATCAAATAATGCTACTCCATCTGATTGGGTTCCCCCGTTTTGCAATCCAGGATTAAAATCCAGTGCCAAATCAAATAGCGGGCTACCGTTAGTGACTCCACTCAATGGTCCACCAACGACAAAATAACTGCCTGATGTTATTGAACCACTGAGCTGCATGGTGCCATAGGTATAATCACTACCGCCCCAGCCAAGACTGTAATTGGATAAATCAATGGTGCTTGCTGAATTATTAAACAACTCGACCCATTCATAACTGTCATCGGCGCTGACTGGATCATACATCACTTCAGATAGAATCAGTCCTGCATGCGCTTGTGGTAAATTTGAAAACAAACCGAAGAATAAAACAGAGGAAAAAATCCTTTTCCTGTTCATAATAAACACTCCTTGTTATTTATTGATAACGAATCAGGATAATCCCACCGTCCTGGTGTTTAATTTGCCTAATCGAGCATCATGCTGATATTCCATGCAACAACCTGATTTCGTGAGCGAACTATACATAAAGACATACTGAACTCTTCAGGGAAGAGACTGAATTTACTGGTGGTATTATCGGTATTTTAATTCAGATATTTCTGAGGCTGGTATCAGTTTGTATCTTGACGTGAGAATCGAGTGTAATCTTTCGGAAGCATAAACAATTTTTCATCGGCCAGATAATGCTCGTCGAAATCAATCATCGCCCGCTGTTTGCCTGATTTACTCGACTCCCTGATAGGAAAGCCAAATGACAGGTGATGGACAGGTGCAACTATGTTGTTGACCACATCGCATGGGTTCAACATGTCATCAGGAATACTGGCCTGTGCGTCAGCCTGTTCATACGACAACAAGGTATAATAAGCACGCATCATATTCAGCGCATGATCTAGCAACCCAGGTACTGCAATTACAAGATTACAGGTTTCGCCATTGACGTTAAACTTATAAGCCTGAGGTTTTTTCCCGGACACACTTGGAAACATCACAGAGTCTATTTTCTCTGTTTTTAGATCCAGTTTAATCGGTGGTTCATATTTTACCTGCTTCGAATTAATAACCAGGATACTTTTTCGATCAGAGGAAATGCTGTATATCACATGTTCTTTATTGTTAAACAAAACAAAATTATTGTCCGAATTACCCTCATCAATGCGCATCAAATGGTTTTTGAAAATCATTCGCACCTGATAAGGTTCACTGCCCGTTTCCTGTTCCTGAAACATCAGCAATATATCATTCCCTTTTTTCCCGTCGGCATGCACAAGACTTGAAAACAATACTGCACTCATTATCAATAAGCGTATCAACTTAATTTCTCCAGTAGTTCGAGCTCTTCCTTGCTAAAACCGGCTTTCAATCGTGCCTCGGTGTGAAACGGTGGTTTTAACTGGCCATTCATATATTGTTCCATGAGTTCTATAAATGTCTTGCGCGAATCCAGATTGCGCTGATCACACAAATAATGAAACCAGCGTGAACCGATCTCAACATGACCGACTTCTTCACGCAGGATCAATTCCAGTATTTCAACACCATCATGATCACCGCGTTCCTTGAGCCGCTCAATCATCCCCGGCGTAACATCCAGCCCACGTGCTTCCAGCACACGCGGAACCAGCGCCATACGTACAAGTGGATCATGCGCTGTCTTAAATGCCATTTCCCATAAACCATTATGCGCCTCAAAACTGCCGTAATCATACCCTAATGCCCGTAAATGCTCGCGCAATAAAATAAAATGATGCGCCTCTTCTTCGCCGACACGAACCCAGTCGCTGTAAAAGTCTTCCGGCATGTCACGAAATCGGTAGACAGCATCCCATGCCAGATTGATGGCATTAAACTCTATATGCGTAATGGCGTGAATCAATGCTGCATGACCTTCATCCGTTGATAATTTTCTCTTTGGCAATTGCGAGATAGGGACGAGTAACGGTTTTTCCGGACGTCCTGGATATTCGATATGTTCGGGTATACCTGTTCTATCCAACACCAGTTTTTTGCAACGCCACGCATCAGACATACCTATCGATAGATCAACTTTGTGATCGGGAATAGTGGCATTTAATACATTTAATGCGGCATTTGAGAGACTATTTTGCATACGGAAGATTGATCACTTTAAGAAACATTCTTAAACAACTGATATTGCTCAGTTTTTAAGAATAATTACAACATCATTTACATTACTGCCAGTAGGACCAGTTTGAATCAGATCGCCGGTCGCTTCAAGACATGTACCGGCATCTGCTTTACATACACAGTCATCGAATACAAAGCCTTCAATATCAGCTCGCTCGATTGTTTTACCGTCCACCAGTGCGCCGGCATCTTCTCCCGATCCATCGCTGCCATCGGTTGCACCGCAGAGTATAAACACATCATCACGCCCCGAAATTTCTTTTGCCAGTAGCAGTGCCAACATCTGCATTCGACCGCCTCGTCCCGGCTGATCTGGCAAACACACGACTGGCTCGCCACCAAACACATGTAAACCGGATTTTGCTGTTTTGATATATTGTCCAAGAAACTCGGCAACCTTCTGTACTTCGTTTACTAATGGCTCAGTTTCTATAAAGACCGGTAAACCCTCTGAGACAGCCCGTTCTTTTATACTCTGTAACGCGGTACTATTATTCGCCAGAATACATGATTCGATGGCGTTGAATGAGATATCTCCTGGCTCAGGCATAGGAGGCGCCTGATTGATTAAGTCTTGAGCCCACTCCGGTATTTGCGCTATCTCTTCTTTTTGTTCGTTTGCAACCAGCATGCCTGATCCAATCACATCAAAATGGTCACCAATAACATCAGACAGGATCAGCTGGGTAACTTTTACTTCAGTAAAATAGCTGGCCAGCCGTCCGCCCTTAATACAGGAAAGCTGTTTCCGAATCAGATTGATTTGTTGAATATCCAGCCCTGAACCAATCAACCAGTGATTGATGTTTTCAAGATCAGCAAGTTCCAGCCCTTCGGGTAATCTCTCTGCTAATGCAGAAGCCCCGCCTGACAGCAGAAAGAGGCATTCAGAACCGGAAGGGATTTGCTGAATAAATTCAATGAGTACATCGCCCGCAGTAAGACTGTTGTGATCGGGCAGTGGATGTCCTGATTCAATAACCTGAATATTAACATCGTTGGCAAACGAATTATGGGAGTAACCGTAACGGGTAATAACCAGTCCTTTATGCGTTACTTCTATCGCACCCTGCATCATGTCTATTGATGCCTTGCCAATGGCAATTGTGTATAAATCTTTATTAAAAACTTTTTGATTCAGAAATTCCTGTACACAACGTTTCCCATTAACAGCATCCAGTGCATACTGAAAAAAGGAAAGCAATAACTGCCTGTTACGATCAAGCATATTGTTGTTTATTTAATACCATGTCGGCAAAACTGACAGTCCCAATCACCTTGATGGAGATAAAATAAACTGAACCAGTTGATTGAGCAAGCCAGATGCCTCTTTTTATTATTATCTGGCTATAGATTAACGAATTGCAGGACAGAAAACAGGAAGTAATCCTGATTACTTACCAACAAGTATTAGGCCTGCTCCAACTCTACCCAAAAGACAGAGCCCTTGCCTACAGCACTGTCAACTCCCAGTTGTCCACCCATCATATTGACCAGATTCTTACTGATGACCAGACCAATACCAACGCCTTCTACTTTGGTATTATCTGCACCCAACCTGTCGAATGGGTTATATAATCTGGATATCTGGTTATCATCCAAACCTTGACCTTCATCTGATACCGAAATACGAACGCAACCATCAAAAGGAAATGATATTGTAACATTTACTGTTCCATTTTCACGGTTGTATTTAATGGCATTGCTAAGAATATTTAATAAAACCTGTTTTAGTCGGAGTGTATCCGCGCTTACAAAAACCTCACCTTGGCTATCAAAATCTATAACCAGATTTGATGAATTTAAATCAGCAAATGGGGTCAGAAGGTTATAACAATCATCCAGGAGTTTTGTCATGTTCACTTTCTCCTTGGTGATTTCCAGTTTTCCGGCTTCAATCTTTGATAAATCAAGAATGTCATTAATCAAATGAAGAAGATGTTCACCTGCATTGTATATCTCAAGGGAATGCTCCTTCTGTAGCTGGGTTAGTGTGTCATCCATTTCCAGTACCTGTGAAAATCCCATGATGGCATTTAACGGTGTGCGTAATTCATGACTCATTCTTGAGAGGAATTCTGATTTTGCCTTGTTCGCTTCTTCAGCCTCTTCCTTGGCTTTAATCAACGCAGACTCTTCGTTCTTTCTCTGAATAGCAACGCCGACCAGATTGGTTACTTTCCTGATGATATCAAGTTCTGATTCTGTGGGTTTTCTTGCTACTTTGTAATAACAGGCAAAAGTGCCCAACACATTACCATCAGAAGAAAGAATAGGATGTGACCAGCAGGCATGAAGCCCTGCCTTGCTGGTTAACTCAATAAATGGCAGCCAGTTTGGGTGTGTTCTGACATTATCAACAATGCAAGGCTTGCGCGTGTAGGCGGCTGTACCACATGAGCCCACATTTTTCCCAATAGCAAGTCCTTCAATTGCATCGTTATAAAATTCAGGAAGACTTGGAGCAGCACCATGTCTTAAATGAACTCCATCCTCATCGAGCAACAGGACAGAACAAATCATTTCAGGAAATATATTTTCTATGCTGTGTGCCAGCACATCAAGTACTTTATAAAGGGTTGCTCCGCTGGCCAGATTTTCAAGCACAAGCAAACTGCACGATTCAACCTGTTCGAGTGTTTTACGCAGGGTAATATCAAAAATGACACCATCAAGCCAGATCGCCTTTCCATTTGCTTCGTAGGTGGCCTGTCCTTTTTCATACACCCAATGACTGGCTCCAGCGGAGTCTATTATCCGGTATTCAACGGTATACGGTACTTTCTTTTTTACAGCCAGTGAAACTTCTTTTTCAACCTTCCCGATATCTTCCGGATGAATAATGCTGGCAAAACTGCGTACTTTATTACCCAGAAAATCACTGACACTGTATCCAGTGATCTTTTCAACACCATGGCTGATGTATTCCATCGTCCAGTTTTCATCCAATGCACATTGGTATGTAATACCGGGAATATTTTCAACCAGCGTCTCGAATCGATTTTCTGTTAATTTATATTGCAGCATAAAGCCCACATACTTTTTTTATTACAAAAAGTATATATTTCATCGGCATAAATACTACGATTTTTTATGAATACCTTACAGACTAACTGGATATAAAATCGACTGTAAATAACATTAATATAACTAGTGGTTTTATAAATAACTGTAGAGTTCAAAGCAGCTGAATATCTGCTTTTGACGATATTTTGTTGATAAAAACTTCAATTTCACAATATACGTTATGAGTGACGGGTTCTTCACTACAATTGCAACCGCCAACTATTTCCCCAAAAAACACACCGGCTTTTGCAATAATAGTTGATTCATCCTCAACTGAGCCAAGGATAGTGACCGTAATATTATGATCCTCAACCACCCCGCCCTGAGTGGTTGCTTTATCAAGTGGCAAGATACCGGAAGCAAGGCTTTCAATTTCACACTTGAGTACTTGTGAAAACTGTTTTGTACCCCATGCCTCTACAGATTTCTGAAAGTCAGGCATGGATAGCATGAAGTGTTTCCTTCAATTTTTCTTCCACAATCGGGAATGCCAATGTGTTTATGTTCGGATATTGATTAAGTAGTTTTTGTAATGGCACCTCCACTCCGCGATCGTAAAAGACGATTACTTCTGTGTCAGGGTACTTTTGCAATGAAGCCATGAGCGATTCCACATTGCTGGTGCGATCACGAAAATCAGTCTGATAGTTGAATTCCGCTACTACGACTTTCGGCTGATTACGTTTAAGCCAGCTGTTTGCCTTGCGCACAGAATTGACCATCTCAACCTGAAACCCGGCCTGTTGATACAAACTGGTGTAATTAGGATATCCACCTAACTCTACAACGCTTAATAAAAGAGATGTACTGTTCATAATTATTCTACTGTTGACAGTCAGGGCAAACATAACCCATCCGGCCACAAAAGCTGTCCTTGATTATTGCATTGCCACACTGGTAACAATCCTGCCCGGCACGGCGATAAACATAAAAACGATAATCCTCAAACTCAAGTCCCTGCTTTTTTAATTTTTTGGCGCGAGACAACAAATTTGTTATCCCCCCGGTTTTGTAGGATTGGCGTGTCAGCTTCAGACAAATGCCAGCCAGTTTTTTTAACTCACGCATGTTTAGATCGATAATCCTGTTTTCAGGATGGAGTCCAACGATATGCAGTACTTCACAACAAAGATAATTTCCCATACCAGCCAATACAGATTGATCTTGTAGCAACCCCATCAGACAACGTCTGGAAAAACGTTTTTCCGAGAGCCGTTCCAGCACCACTTGCTCAGTTGTTTTCGGTGACAACAACTCCAGCCCCAGACGATTCAGGTAAGCATGATTTTTTAGTTCTTTCTTGTTCAGGACTTCAATATCAGAAGCACTGTATAAAAGCGCAGAATAATCGTTTACATTGATCTCCATCCGCAATTGACGTTTTGTTTCCGGATATATCCCCGCTGGTTTAACAATCCAGCGACCATATAGCTGGTTATGACTGTAAATGGTATAGCCGTTAGACAACCCAATAAGAATAGCCTTGCCTCTGGCTGTAACAGAAACAATATTCTTATTCCTGAAACGAGATTGAAAACCCTTCAATTCATCAAAAGCAAAAGTGATTTGTCGCACTTTTTGATTTTTTAAAACACCGGCCAGCTCATCGCATGCACGCAGTATTTCCGGTCCTTCAGGCATGTCTTATAAACCTCGAGACAGATCTGCCTTGATATCATTAATGTCTTCAAGGCCGACAGCAATGCGCAACAGGCCGTCACCGATACCGGCATCTGCGCGCTGTTCCGGTGTCAGACGACCATGTGTCGTGGTTGCAGGGTGCGTAATTGTTGATTTGGCATCCCCCAGATTAGCTGTAATTGAAATCAGTTTTGTATTATCAACGACATTCCATGCCGCCTGCTTCCCACCTTTGAGATCGAATGCAAGCACACCACCAAAACCGGATTGTTGTTGTTTGGCTAATGCATGTTGTGGATGGGAGGCAAGCCCTGGATAATACACACGCTCCACTTTCGGTTGCGCTTCAAGCCAGGTAGCAAGTTCGAGCGCATTGGAAGAATGCGCCTTCATGCGTAACGATAATGTTTCCAGACCTTTCAAATGAACCCATGCATTAAATGGACTCAATGATGGTCCTGCGGTACGCAGAAAACCAAATACCTGCTCGCCAACCAGATCCTTGTTTCCAACTACTGCACCACCAACACAACGACCCTGTCCGTCAATGTATTTTGTGCCTGAATGCACAACAATATCAGCACCCAGTTCAAGCGGCTTTTGCAGTGCCGGCGTAAGAAAACAATTATCCACGACCAACAAACAATTTTTACGGTGCGCGAGATCGGCAAGCGCACGAATGTCAGCAACATCAGTCAACGGATTGGAAGGTGTTTCGACAAATAACAGGCGCGTGTTGGGTTTAATTGCCTTTTCCCAGTCTGACAGATCCGTTTGTGACACATAACTTGTCTCAACACCAAATGGTGCAAGATATTTATTGAACAGTACTACGGTACTGCCAAAAATTGATCTCGATGACACAATATGATCGCCTGACTTCAGCAACCCCATGCAGGTACTTAAAATCGCCGCCATGCCGGAACTGGTTGCCACACAGGATTCAGCGCCTTCAAGTGCAGCCAGTCTGTCCTGAAATGTGCGCACTGTCGGATTGGTAAAACGCGAATAAATATTGCCTGGCTCTTCGCCGGCAAAACGCGCTGCTGCTTGTGCCGCACTGTCAAATACATAGCTTGATGTCGTGAATATAGCTTCGCTATGTTCGCCTTCATTTGTGCGCACCTGACCGGCACGTACCGCCAATGTGTCAAAACCGTATTCGTCTGTCATAGATTCACCTTTATTTATGCAAATTCCCGGTTTTTAATATCTCGGAAAATTTGAAATTTTGTTTGAGGGCAAGGCGTGGTGCTTGTGAGTAGCGCAGTTAACACGTTAGTTAATGAGCAACGCAACAAGTACCACAACACGGCCATCGGGCAAAAGATCAATTTTCAGGCACAAAAAAACCCGCTTAAGCTAAAGCAGGTTTCATCCCTCGCTTTAGCTGTATTTTTAATGCGCCCGCAAGCTGATATCAAATCGGCGCTGAAAAGTAGCTTAGGCAATGCCTCTGCTGTTGTCAATACTCAGGCAGAATTATGCAGCTCGATAATGGTGCTGTCTTTGGCCATATCACCTGATTCTTCCTTGTCCTGCTGTTCCTTGGCAGAATCATTACGCAGGTTTTCTATCTTGGTCAGGTACTCGGCACTGACATCACCAGTCACATATTCATTGTTAAAACAGGAACAATCAAAATGCTTGATTAGTTTATTGCCCTTTTGTACTGCTTCAATCAGATCCTCGATATCCTGATATACCAGCCAGTCAGCGCCAATGGCTTTAGCAATCTGCTTTTCATCACGATCATGGCCAATCAGTTCCTTGACTGATGGCATGTCTATTCCATAAACATTCGGATAACGTACTGGTGGCGCTGCAGATGCAAAATAGACCTTGTTTGCCCCTGCCTGACGTGCCATGTCGATAATCTGTTTGGAAGTTGTGCCACGCACAATGGAATCATCAACCAGCATCACATTCTTGCCCTTGAATTCAAGATCGATCGCATTCAGTTTTTGTTTTACTGATTTCTTGCGCTGTTTCTGACCTGGCATAATAAAGGTACGTGCAATGTAGCGGTTCTTGATAAAGCCTTCACGGTATTTGACGCCCAGCTCATTAGCCATTTGTAAAGCAGATGTACGGCTGGTATCCGGGATCGGAATAACGACATCAATATCATGATCCGGTTTTATGCGTTTGATTTTTTGTGCCAGCTTCTCACCCATACGCAGGCGTGACTTGTATACAGACACACCATCCATAATGGAATCAGGGCGCGCAAAATAGACGTATTCAAAAATACAGGGGGAATAAATCGGGTTGTCAGCACATTGTTTGGCAAACATGCCCTTCTTGGCATCAATGAAAATAGCTTCGCCCGGTGCAACGTCACGCACAATCTTGAAGCCCAATGCATCCAGAGCCACGCTTTCAGATGCAAACATGTATTCATCGCCATCACTGGTTTCACGTTTGCCCAGAATCAACGGGCGAATTCCATAAGGGTCACGGAAACCGACAATCCCAAAACCGGTAATCATCGCAACAGCCGCATAACCACCGCGACAACGTCGATGCACACCTGCAACGGCATAAAATACATCTTCTTCGGTTGCACGTAATTTACCCTGCTGCTGTAACTCGTGTGCAAAAATATTCAGCAGGATTTCAGAATCCGAGTTTGTATTGATGTGACGTAAATCATCACGAAATAAATCTTCTTTTAATTGTTCTGCGTTGGTCAGATTGCCATTATGGGCAAGTGAAATACCGTATGGTGAGTTGACATAAAAAGGCTGTGCTTCTGATGATGAGGAGCACCCTGCTGTCGGGTAACGCACATGCCCCAGACCCATGCTGCCTATCAGACGACGCATGTGTCGGGTATGAAACACATCGCGTACCAGCCCGTTGTCCTTGCGCAAAAACAGACGACCCTGATCACTGGTCACCATGCCAGCCGCATCCTGACCACGATGCTGCAAGATTGTCAGCGCATCAAAAAGGGCCTGATTTACATTGCTTTTAGCGACAATTCCGACTATTCCGCACATGAGCTAAATCCAGAAAAAATACGACTATAGAAGTATAGCGGTTCGGGCATATGATAACCTGAATATGATCAATAAACGATATTTTTGCTGACGCTGTCTGGCAAAAATCCACGCACAAAAAGTGCTGACTGCTGGGCATAGGGTAATAGCAAGGATTGTTTCCACCAGTTATCACGTGGCAATGCGGTCATCCCCGCCAATAGTACAATAATAACGACAATTACGCCGCCACGCGCGATCCCGAACAAGGCACCTAACATGCGGTCAGTACCGGTCAGGCCAGATTTGGTGACCAGCTTTCCAACAAAATAATTGATAATGCTGCCAAGAATGATCGTGGCTACGAACAGGATACTGAATGCAACGGTGATACGCACTGAAGGGATGCTTATCAGATCCTGCATTAGAGCAGCAACATGATTTGAGAAGGTCAACGCAACCCAGATCGCCAGAATCCAGACTGCCAGTGAAAGTGCCTCTTTGGCAAAACCACGAAACAGGCTAATGATTGCTGAAATGATAATAATGCCAATAATGGCGTAATCTATCCAAACCATGATTTATTCTTGTTGTGCCCCGTGCCGACCAAGTCCGCATTCTATCAAAGTCATGAAACCAAAAGAAGTAATCTGCCTCATTCCACCTGAATCAGGAAGATATTACGGATAACGGACAATCAGGCCTTTTAGCCCTGTTTCATTGTCCAGATTTTTTTTCAATTTGGCTGCATCAATTTCACTATAAACTGGGCCGACCCGTACACGATAGCGAGCACCACTATTTCCATATGATTTGTCATAAGATGCCTGATATCCTTTATCAGAGAGTTTTTTGACCAGATCTTTCGCGCTTTTTTCGCTTGAAAGCACGGCCACCTGCACTGTCCATGAAACAATGCCTGTTTTCGGCTCCGGCTTTGTTTGTTTGGCTGTTTCTTTATTGGCTGATTTAACAACTTGCTGGGGTTGCTTCTCAATTGGAATCAGTGCCCTGCTTTGGTCTCCATCAAGAGGAATAACCTGAGATGAAAATTTTTCCTCTGGTTCAGGACTGATTTCAAAAGAGGTCACAGCATCATCTGTATTCGTCGATGGACGCTGATCCAGAATATTGGGGATAATAATCACGGCCAGTGTTATTACAACAATTGCACCAACCAGTCTTTGTTTTAGTTGCGGATCCATCGTTTAATTATAATACATGTTATCGAGCACATCGCTGACAGTGTAAAACGAACCAAATACAATAACACGATCATTCTTGCCCAGTTGTGGAATAATGGCCAGACAGGCATCACCTACCGAATCATGTTGAGAGACATTCCCTTGATGAATGGATTTGGTCAGTTCATTAGCGCCAAGACCACGCGGCACTGCCAAACTACAGACATGCCATTCATCAACCACATTTTGCATATTAGCAACCACGCCTTTCACGTCTTTATCATTTAACATCCCGAAAACAGCATGTGTTTTTCCCGCACATGGGCTGGCAGACAAACTTTCAGCCAGCACCTCGGCCGCATGCGGATTGTGAGCGACATCCAGAATCCATTGCGGATTTTCCCGGACTATCTGATATCGACCCGGCAATACCGCTGTCTGTAATCCCTTTTCAATAGCCTCCCGTTTGACCTTGATCTGTTCGGGTAGTTTCGTTAAGACCGCCAGAACAGCCGCTGCGTTTTGCAACTGGTAGTCACCGGACATGAACGGTCTTTTCATATGCTCATATTTGGTTTCAAAATCACACCATGCCCAGTCGTCATCGGACCAGCCATAATGAAAATCACGCGCCACCAGAAACAAAGGCACTTCATTTTTTTCTGCATATTTCAGCAAAGAGAGCGCCGGATCCAGATCGCCGTAGATAGCCGGTTTACCCTTGCGCATTATGCCTGCCTTTTCCAGTGCAATCGTCTCACGATCGGCACCTAACCAGGCAGTGTGATCAATGCCGATTGAGGTAATCAGCGCAACATCAGCATCGATAATATTAACCGCATCAAGGCGACCACCCATCCCTACTTCAAGGATAACGACATCCAGATCATGTTGATTGAAAACATCGAGTGCCGCCAATGTGCCGAATTCGAAATAGGTGATCGAAATATCACCCCTGGCATGATCAATACGCTCGAATGATTCACACAGGGATCGATCATCAATATCCTTGCCATTAATTCGAATACGTTCGTTGTATTTCAGAAAATGAGGTGAAGTGTACGCGCCTACGCGATAACCGGCCGCGAGCAAAATAGCTTCAAGGAAGGCAACACAGGAACCTTTTCCGTTTGTGCCGGCAATTGTCACTACAACATGATTCTGTTGTTCAGGTTTCAGAGATTGATAAACCTTGTTTACTCTTTCCAGCCCTAGCTCAATTTCTTCCGGATGCAATGTCTCTTGCCATTCAAGCCAATCGGAAAGTGTCTGAAATCGCATAATGGCTACCCCTGTCCTTTCAGTTTTTTACTGACGATCATCCACTCCGTCAGCTTTTGTTTCTTAGACAGCATGGCCTTGGTGGGAAACCAATTCTGGTGATCATTGTGTTGTTTAATTCACCGAATATTGATCAGCATTTATTCAATGAGGTGTTGGCCTTTTAGTCATCATTGCAAATAAGTTGGCAATTTTGTCACGCATTTCACGTCGATCAATAATTAAATCAATGGCACCATGTTCCAGCAGGAACTCACTACGCTGAAAACCATCCGGCAATGTTTCACGTACCGTTTGTTCTATCACGCGAGGGCCGGCAAAACCAATCAGTGCATTGGGTTCGGCTGCATTCACATCACCCAACATGGCAAGACTGGCTGAAACACCGCCCATAGTCGGATCTGTCATGACGGATATAAATGGAATGCCGCGTTTGTTAAGACGAGACAAGGCGGCACTGGTTTTTGACATTTGCATTAATGAAAACAGCGCTTCCTGCATACGCGCACCACCACTGGCAGAAAAGCACACCAGTGGAATATTTTCTTCAATACTGACGTTAACGGCTCTTACAAACTTTTCACCTACAACCGACCCCATAGAACCGCCCATATAACTAAACTCAAATGCAGCAGCGACCAGCGGCACATCTTTCACCTTTCCTTTGATAACAATCAACGCGTCATTTTCATCTGTAT
>JAOUJV010000045.1 GCA_029882995.1 Gammaproteobacteria bacterium
GAAGACAGCAACTACTTTATTGCGGGTTATGACGCTCGTAATCGTGCTGTGCACAAACTGGAAAGTGACAAACCGGAATCCGAGATTCGTCATCAGATTCTGGATCAGGCACTGCAAATTGCCAGTAATCTTCAGACCACCCTTGATATCGATGAAGTCATTACTTTCTTCAGTAATGATGTGAAATCACTGGTTGCACATGATGGTGCGGCCTATATCAATGAAGCACACAATATTGATGTTTCAACCGGCAAGCTCTCTGCCAACAGCTGTACCTATCGTCTGGTTATTAAAGGTGAATCGCTGGGAGACTTTGCTCTCTACAGAAAGAAAGCCTTTACCAATGATGAGCTGATTTTACTTGAATACCTGTTATGCAGTCTGGTCTATCCACTGCGTAATGCGATTATGTACAAGCAGGCACGTGATGCCTCCATGAAAGATCCGCTGACTGGCGCGATGAACCGCTCTTCTCTTGATCAGACTGTACGTCGTGAAATTGATTTGGCACGCCGTCATGGCAAGCCGCTTTCGCTGATGGTGATTGATATTGACCATTTCAAGAAAATAAATGACAGCCATGGTCATAATGTCGGTGACAAGGTTCTGCAAAGTACCGTAGATTGCATCCAGCGCACTATTCGTAGTTCGGATATTCTGTTCCGCTATGGTGGTGAAGAATTTGTTGTATTACTTAACGGAGCCGCTAAAAAGGGTTCCATGCTTTTGGCCGAGCGTATTCGAGAATCCATTGAAAATGGTGAATGTGCTACTGAAGGCAAAAAGATCAAAACTACTGTCAGTATCGGGATTGCCAGTCTTGATATTGATGATGAACCGGAAAGCCTGTTTATTAATGCAGACAAGGCGCTATATAGCGCGAAAAAGGCCGGTCGTAACTGTGTTAAGGCTTTTACTCCGGAAACCACTCCCGCGTAAATCCATAACTCCTCCACTAATAATAAAAATTGACAAGGCGTACTTCGGTACGCCTTTTTTATTGCCGCTGCTTATATTGGTGACACAGACTGGTTAGACAACATTGATCGCATCGTGGGCGGGTTTTGCAGATATCTTTTCCATGTTTCACGATAAGTGCATGATACTCGTTAAACAATGACACATCGGATTTGAGAGCACTTTCAAAATGACTTCTCAATTCCTCATAACTTTCATCACCATCAATCATGCCAATGCGTGAAAAAATGCGACGGGTATAGGCATCGATTACAAACACCGGGCGTTCGAATGCATATAACACAATATCATCCGCTGTTTCCGGCCCTACTCCATTCACCGACAGTAATTGTGTACGCAAGTCATGGGTATCCAGTTTCGCCAATGATTTAAAACCACCCTGCTCAACATACCACTGACAAAAATTTTTCAGTCGTTTTGCCTTGATATTGAAATAGCCTGATGGCTTGAGCCATTTGGCCAGACGTGCATGATGGGTGGAAAGGATTGTTTCGGCTGACAGTGCATCGGCCTGTTTCAGATTATTAATAGCACGTTCCACATTGAGCCACGCCGTGTTTTGGGTCAACACCGAACCCACCATGATTTCGAAAGGGGTATCGCCGGGCCACCAGTGTTGGGGACCGTATTGCTTAAAGAGAGAATTGTAAGTGCGTTTAATAGACAATCTTGTCGTTATTCTTTAAAACATGCCTCAACATAGAATGTACCAGCATCTGTTTCAAATGGCATGATAATGACGGGGGTTTCCTGCTCCAGATGTTTTATATCATGTTCTGCACCGCTTAATACAGAGGGCAGTGACATATTAAAATCATATCCCTGTTCAATCAGGATATTCTTGGCTCCACCTACTGCCATGTTGGCCAGCTCACCTGTCATATCAAGTATGGTTTCATTAATCTCTTCATGAGACTCACCCAGCATGCGTTTGGTGATATCCAGAATTGCCGGCTTGGAAAAGGTAATGGCCATGGAGCCATTCGCCTGAGGGCTTTGCATGGTCATATAACCCGTTACATCACCCTGAGCCGAGGTATTTTCCTTGATCGATGGTTTACCTGGCCTGACTTCCAGCTGTGCCATGGTGGACAGTACATTCAGAACAGAATTAAGTACCGGATTGATGAATTTGACGTCCATTCTGCTTTTTCAGTCGATTTATTAGTTTATTTATCGGTCATGCACCAGATATCTCAAACTATAAAACCACGAAAATAATACTGGTTTATAACGCAATGAAACTAATGGGTTTTTCAGGCAACGGTGGATTTAATGTGTGGTTCTGGCGTTTGTATTAGCAATTGTTCGAAGTCCTCGGCGGGGACAGGCGGGGAAAACAAGAATCCCTGAATTTCATCACAACCGTGTTTTTTCAGAAAGTTAAACTGGAATTCGGTTTCTACGCCCTCGGCAATGACATTCATACCCAGACTGTGTGCCATTGCAATAATTGCTCTGGCAATGGCACCACTGTTTATATCTTCCGGTGAAATATCCTTTATGAATGCCCGATCGATCTTCAGGCTATCAATAGGCAGTTTATGCAAATAACTTAATGAGGAATAACCGGTACCAAAATCATCCATGGATGTTGAAACCCCTTTCTCCCGGAACTGCAGCAACATATCCACCGTTTCATCCAGATCCCATAATACAATTGATTCGGTTATTTCAAGGTCAAGATACTGTGGATCCAGATTTTCTTTCTTTAATAAAATATCCAGATTTCTGGACAAGTCACCATCCACGAATTGTCTGGCCGATAAATTAATCCCCATACTCAAAGGGCCGTATTGTTTTACCCATTTTGCAATTTGCATACATGCTTCTTCAAGCACCCACTGCCCAATCGGAACAATCAATCCACTTTCTTCTGCAACAGGAATAAAATCAAATGGTGAAATCAGTCCCTTTTTAGGATGCTGCCACCTGATCAACGCTTCCATACCTATAATTCTTCGGGACTCAGTATCAATTTGAGGCTGGTAATAGAGCACAAATTCTTTATTCTCGATTGCCTTCCTTAAGTCTTTCTCCAGCTCGACTTTTCGGGCAACCTTCAGGTTCAGGCCTGCATCATAGTAAAGATATCGATTACCACCGCTTGACTTGGCATTAAACATGGCCGAGTCGGCCTCTTTTAATAATGCCTCGGATGATTCATCCTCATTTGGAAATAAGGCAATACCGATACTTGCTGTAACAAACAATTCATGTCCATCAATAACAAGTTTTTCCGAGACGATATCAAGCAAGTCTTGTGCGGTTGAATTGACACGACTCACATCGTTGATGGTTGGAGAAAGTATTGAAAAAACATCACCACTGAAACGGGCTATGGTATAACCTCTTTTTGTGAGTAAAGATAAACGCTCACCTATTGACATCAACAGTTTGTCTCCTGTTGTATGTCCAAGTGTATCATTAATCAACTTGAATCTATCCAGACCCACAAAATAAACTGCAAGCATTTTATGTTGTTCAATTGCATTTTGTACTGCATTTTCAACCAGACCCGAGAAATTCATTTTATTAGGCAATTCGGTCAATGAATCATATGTCCTGTGGTATTCGATAAGTAACTCCGCTTCCTTACGATCTGAAATATCCTGTATCGTACCAACAATGGACAAAATCTCGCCGCTGCTGGATGTTTCGATCTCTGCCTGATTCTGAACAATAATTCTGGAACCATCCTTACATGTTAAATAGTGATCAACGACATAGGATTTGTTTTCTGTTATTCCCGTCATGAGCGATGTAATATTGTCACGCTCATTCTCGTCAACCATTGACAAGAAATCAGATATGGGTAGTTCCAGATGAGGTTGTTCACATTTAATAAGTCGACACATCTCACTGGAACACTTCATAACCATGGCTTTCGGATCAATTTCCCAATACCCCAGCTTTGCCAGCTTTTGTGCATTTTCCAGACGCATCTGGTTACGTTGTAACTCATTATGAATATCACGGCTACGCAGGGCATATCTGATACGTTGGGCAAGTAATACCCAGTTAATCGGTTTACTGATAAAGTCGGTGGCACCTGCATCAAATGAAGATGAAACCGCATCGACATCATCAAGACCGGTTAGCATAATCATCGGAACAAATTCTGCACCATCGATTTTACGAATCTCCTTACATGTCACGTACCCGTTCATATCGGGCATCATGACATCAAGCAGTACAAGATCGGGAATATTTTGACTAAATAACTCTATACCACGCTGACCACTCTCGGCCTCAACCACTACATAACCTTCCTTGGATAATAGTTTGTTAACCGCCTTGCGTATAATACTGTCATCATCAATAACAAGTATTGTGTTTTTGTTATCATCTGGCATTGACATAATCTCTTTAAATTATCCGATTAACTGTTTTAGCTCTTCTGATGAATGATGAAATGCCTCAGTCAGGTTCTCTATTAACTCAGGTGCTCTTTCTGTGCTTCCTTTCCGTGAATCGGCTTCAATGGTCTCACAAATTTTTGACATCTTGACTGCGCCCAGATTGGCTGATGATGATTTCAGAGAGTGCGACACACTGAAAATATTTTCAGCATCATCGTGTTTTACATGCTGCTTCAACAATTTTATTTTACCATCTGCATCGCTGATAAAATCCATTACTAATGAAGGTAATTCATCTTCCATTACCTCACCTAGTGAATTGTATATTTCCAGATCGATATGAGACATATTTATGTTGCTCTAGATGTTGATAATTCCGCAAACTCCCGAATCCCCATTATCTTTTCGTCCATTTATATGCTTTTCTAAAACCATTTTTAACCCTTCAATATTTATGGGTTTTGTCAAATAGTCCGTCATACCGGAATTCAGGCATTTCTCTCGATCTCCCTGCATGGCGTTGGCCGTCATCGCAATAATCGGAATATTCCTTTTTCCCGAACTCAACGAACGAATCTCTCTTGTCGCGGAGAAACCGTCCATTTCAGGCATTTGGCAATCCATCAGAATGATGTTGTAATCCTGCTTCTGAAGTTCAGCACAAACCTCGATACCATTGTTTACAACTTTGGACTGATAGCCAAGCTTCTTAAGCAATCCGATGATCACTTTCTGATTAATCAGGTTATCTTCGGCAATCAGTATTTTAATGTCACTCACGTTATTCGAAGCATTTTTATTCTCGATGACATGCGCTTCCTGTCGGTTTTTGTCTTTTTTCCCTTTCCCATGTACCAGCTCCAGTATGCTGTCATATAAATAGGATTGGCGAACAGGCTTGTTAATATATCTGTGGACTCCCTTATTATGTGACTCCTCTCTTATCTTTTCACTCATTGCTGAACTAAGCATGATTACAAGCGGTGATTTGTTCTCCCCCCTAATTTGATTAATGTTATCCATCATTTGCAGTCCATTCATGCCTGGCATCATGTAATCAATTAATAACAAGTCAAACGGCTTCCCGTCACGCATGGCTCTCTTGTATTTGCTTAATGCATCAAACGCATCAAAGGCACTTTCATGTTTTATGCCCCAGTTACGTAATTGATATTCCAGAATGGCTCTGTTTGTAGCATTGTCATCAACTACCAATGCATTCATCTTGTGGAATTCCTGTCTTGGTGAAAACAGATGAACATTACCACTGCCTTTCTCAAATAAGATTCTGAACCAGAATGTAGCTCCTTCTCCGGGAACTGAATTAACACCTATCTGGCCTCCCATTAGTTCGACCAGCTGCTTACAAATAGTCAGACCCAGTCCCGTGCCACCAAATTTTCTGGTTGTTGATCCATCAGCCTGTGTAAATGAATCAAATATTTTTTCCCGCTGATCTTTATTGATGCCAATACCAGTGTCTTTTATCTTGAACAATGTTTGTGCCTTGCCGTTATAATTTTCCGACTCAACACTGATGACTACCTCACCTTCATCAGTAAACTTGATAGCATTACTCATCAGATTCATGATGATCTGGCGTAAACGGGTTTGATCACCCATCACAAATTCCGGTACTGTTTTTGATATATGTATCGCCAGCTCGATATTTTTCCTGTTTGCTCTTTCTGCAAACAGACCTGCAGAATCTTCTATGACACTGTGCAGCTTGAACTCAGAACGCTCGAATTCCAGTTTTCCTGACTCTATTTTTGATAAATCAAGAATATCATTCAGAATAGCCAGCAATGTCTCTCCTGACTCTATTGCCGTCCTTACATTGTCCTCTTGCTCAGGATTCATTTTTGAATCCTTAAGCATTGAAAGCATACCAAGCACACCATTCATTGGAGTCCTGATTTCATGACTCATATTGGCAAGAAATTCCGATTTTGATCGGTTTGCATATTCTGCATTTTCTTTCGCCAACACAAGCGCATCCATTGCTTCTCTCTGTGCAGTAACATCATCCATGGTACCAACGACACTAAACACCCTGCCGTTATCATACATCGGCGCAAGACTGACCATGACTATCGCCTCGGTTCCGTCTTCTCTTCGCAAAACAGCTTCAAAATTATTAATTATTTCCCCTCTGGTTTTAACTAAATCATACAGACGCATTATTTCAGCTCTGTATTCAGAATGAATCAATTTGAAAAAATCATGATAAATCAGATCGGCATACTTATGCCCGGTAAGTTCAATGAGTGTCGGATTGACACGTGACAGCTCACCCTCATTGTTGATCACAAAAATGGCATTGGTACTGCTGTCGAGTATTTTTTCCTGAAATTGGTGACTTTCCCTCAGTGCCATTTCAGTATGTTCTCTTTCTCTGACCTCCTCCGCCAGTTGTGAATTAGCTTGCTCCAGTTCCCCGGTTCTTTCGCTGACACGTTCTTCCAGCGTCAAATTGATCTGATGTAATTCATCCTGCGCCTCAATTCTGTCGCTTATCTCACGTTGCAGTCTCCTGATAACAGGCATATTAATTGAATAGATAGCCCATGAACCGCCAATAATTGTAAGAGCACTTATTAATAACGTTATAAAAAGAGCATGTTTAAACGGTGCCCATATTTTCTCCAGACTGGTTTCAACAACCAGTGCAACACCCAATTCACTGACAGGCATATAGGCAATCAGGATTTTTCCACCCAATACAAGATCATCAATCGTCATAACACCTGACTTTCCTGACAAGGCTTGCACAAACGGATAAGTTAACGGATTTGATTTACTGTACTCTGTTTTATTAATCAGCAAATCGCCGCTTTCATCATGATGACGACTGGAGTGAAGAATCCGGATATTGTCGCCATGATCATCAACGATCATCATGTCTGTACCATATGAAATACCATCCAGATGGTGAAGTGCGTCCATAACCTGTAAAAGGGTGGCCGCTTTTGCCCCTTCCTCATGCGCATCCTGACTGTGCTGCTTATCAAATCTGGATACTGAATTAATCATATTTGCATTGCTTAAAGCAATGTCTGTTAAATGATTCTTTTTCTCATTGTATGCGGAGTTGTACAGAAACCCGATTGTAACAAGAACAATTATTGTGACCGTTGTTGCCATTGTGATAATCATAAAGGCAATTCTTTCCTTGCCAATTGATTTCTCATTTATCAATGGAAAAATAATACTCAATCCCATTAACCATACTGACATCAGACCAACACCAATCGCGATCAGATTATTATCGAGCACACCATGCTCGATATTCTGCAGTTCAGGGTTGAACCTGATCTCGATTGCTTCCATTCCGGTGTAATGCAACCCTATTGCTCCACCACCTATTAAAATTGCACTCAGTATTTTTATTTTTTTATTATTGTTTCCTTTTTCCTGAACATGAAGCATCAGATACAATGCCAGAACGGATGCCGAGAATGCGATTGCAACAGAAATGGCAACAATTTTTGCGTCATATATTATTTCTGCCGGAATACGTATTGCAGACATTCCCAGATAATGCATTGATGACACTGCCACAGCAAACAGGGCAGAAAAAACAAAAAACCGCACATGTGTTACATGTCCTGATGTCACTACATACAATGCCAGCCATGAAGCGGCAATTGCTATTACGTATGAAAATACGGTTACGAGAAGATCGAAAGAGACCGCAACAGGTAATTTAAATGACATCATGCCAATGAAATGCATGATCCATATCCCGGTACCCAATGACAGTGCGCCGATGGTTATTGCATGGTTTCTGTTTTTAACAGGTGTTCTGGAAAAGCTAAGTACAAAATTTAATGCTGTATAGGCAGCAATAGAAACAATCGCATAGGACAATGCAACCAGACCCCAGTCATACTGTCCGGTAATCATCATTGTTTCCATTATTTCAGCTGAATCCATGGCTTATATCCACTATCGTGTAAGAAGTAATAAGGAAGGGTAGATCTTCCTTCATATATCTATCGAACACTATAAAGATGAAAAGAGACAAAAAATGTAAAAGATTTATTAAAAACCTTTTGTAAAGAATTACTTTTAAATTATTTATTCAGAATATTTATTGGAAAACAGATACTTAAAAACATCTTATAAAAAAGGGTTTTTGACCATTAAAATCGGAGGGTAATAAAAGTAAATCGGTAAAACAAAAGGCCTGGGGTCTATTGCAGAACACCATCTTCCAGTTTCAGGATTTTATCCATGCGCTCAGCCAGTCGTAATTCATGTGTAACAACAATAAAGCTGGTTTTCATGTCCTGATTCAGCTCCAGCATCAGTGCATAAATCTGATCAGCGGTCTTGTGATCCAGATTACCGGTTGGCTCATCAGCCAAAACACATCGTGGTTCAATGACCAGCGCACGTGCCATGGCAGTACGCTGACGTTCACCACCAGACA
Organism: Gammaproteobacteria bacterium; assembly: GCA_029882995.1. Classification (GTDB taxonomy): domain Bacteria; phylum Pseudomonadota; class Gammaproteobacteria; order DAOVJZ01; family DAOVJZ01; genus DAOVJZ01. The sequence continues at coordinate 8,779 of JAOUJV010000045.1, forward strand.
ACTCTGAAGGTTTATGATGAATGCGTCCTGATAATCCGACCCTGTTCAACATGGTTTCAGCCTTTTGTCTGGCCTTGCTGACTTCATCTCCACGGATCAGTAGTGGCATGGAGACATTTTCAAGCGCAGTAAACTCAGGCAACAAATGATGAAACTGATAGACAAAACCCAGCGTATGATTACGCAATCGACTGCGTGCATTTTCACTCAGTGAGGAAATGTTGTTGCCTGCTATATACACTTCCCCGTTGGTGGGTGTATCCAGACCGCCTAATAAGTGTAACAAGGTACTCTTGCCGGCGCCGGAAGAACCAATAATGGCAATCCGCTCACCTTCACCAACAGAAAAATTCACATCCGTTAAAACAGGTACATTCAGACTTCCTTCCTGAAAGGTTTTGGATAAATGCTTGCATTCAATGACCGGGTTACTCATAGCGTAATGCCTCGGCAGGCTTGGTACGTGATGCGCGCCACGCCGGATATATGGTGGCCAGCAAACTCAGAATAAAGGCAACGGTCGTGATCAGGCTCACATCACTCCAGTGCATTTCAGATGGCAGATCACTGATGTAGTAAACATCCGCCGGTAAGAATTTAAATCCAAGTATGTTCTCTATTTTTCCGACCACACTCTCTACGTTTAATGCAGTAACAACGCCGGTCACAACACCAATTATTATTCCAATAATGCCGATCACCAGCCCCTGAATCATGAAAATATACATGATGCTTTTTGGCGTTGCGCCCAAAGTACGCAAGATAGCAATATCAGCCTGCTTATCTGTTACCAGCATAACGAGCGTGGAAACAATATTGAATGCGGCCACAGAAACAATCAGGAACAGAATAACAAACATCACTGTTTTTTCAGTCTTGATAGCCTTGAAGAAATTGGCATGCTGACGTGTCCAGTCAGTGATGTAATAGGCGCCGGATACTTCCTCTGTCAGTTCACGGGTAATACGGGGCGCATCAAACATGTCCGTCAATTTAAGTCGTACACCGGTCATGTCATCACCCATACGCAACAAGGTAGCGGCGTCCTTGCTGTGAAGTAATGCCATGCCATTATCGTATTCATACATGCCGACACGAAATATACCGACTACTGTAAAACGCTTCAGTCTTGGTAAAAGACCGGCTGGTGTCACACTGACGCGTGGTGTAAGCAAGGTCACCTTGTCGCCTTTATTTACTCCGAGCGTACGCGCCAGTGCAGAACCCAGGATAACCCCGTATTCGCCGGCTTTAAGATCATTGATATTGCCTTCCACCATCTTGCCAGCGACCTCGGAAACTTTTGGTTCCTCTGCCGGTAAAATGCCACGAATCTGTGCCGGTGCGACTTGTCGATCACGCATGAACATACCTTCAAAACTGACAAACGGAGCCGCTGCAACGACTTCAGGGTGGTTAGCGGCCGCTTTTGCAGCATTGCGCCAGTCCTTAAGACCGCCGTCCAGACTGCGAATAGTGGAATGTGAGGTCATACCCAGAATACGTTCACGCAGTTCATTCTCAAATCCGTTCATGACTGATAAAACAGTAATCAATGCCCAGATACCGACGGCAATGCCCAGCATCGAAATAAGAGAAATAAAAGAGATGAAGTGATTACGTCGCTTTGCGCGCGTATAACGTAATCCAATGAAGAGTTCCAGTGGCCTGAACATAAGCCACATTAAACCATAAGACTATGATTTTAGAAAGTTATTGTATTACTGGAGGTTGGCAGACAGTTTTGTATATTCCCTGCGCCACTCACGACTCAAACGATGTGCTGTTTGGATCTGTTCTTCACTCATGCGTGCCGCAACAATGTCACGGTAGGAACGGGAACGCTTGTCACCCAGACCGGCGGCGATATTCCACCATTTATGAGATTCAACATAATCCAGATTGGAGCCTTTACCGGTAAAATACATATTACCCAGATAGTAATAGGCATCTGTAATTCCCTGTCTTGCTGCATCGGTCAGCCATTTAACGGCTGCACCAAAATCCTGAGGCAACCCCTTGCCATCACGATACATGATACCCAGTTTAAACTGTGCTTGTGCATTGCCTTTTTCCGATGCCTGTTGCAGCCAGTCCGCACCCAGTGCCAGATCCTTGTTGACGCCCTGACCTTCTACATACATCTCACCGAGTGTACGCATGGCCTCTGTATCATCACGACCTGCTGCCTTACGTAACCAGAACAACGCCTGTGTCATGTCCTTTTTGACACCATGACCAAAACGGTAAAGCTGTCCCAGTCTGGCTTGCGCGCGTGGCAGATCCTGACGTGCTGATTTTTCAAACCATTTAGCAGCATCACCATAGAATTGTGATACACCTTTGCCGTCGGCATACATTTCACCGAGTTTTAACTGTGCTTTGGCATGCCCCTTTTCCGCTGCCATACGATACCAGACTGCTGACTGCACCAGATCAGAAGGCACACCCTTGCCGTAATAATACATTTCACCCAAACGATATTGTGATTTCAGATGTCCCTTGCGTGCGAGATCTTTCAATAGTGCCATGTCCACTTCGCGTGAATCATCCTCCATTGAAATATCAGCCAATGCAATTTGTGAACGGATATCACCTTTGCTGGCCAGCACCTTGTATATCTCCTGTGCCCTGTCGACGTTCCGCTCAACACCCAGCCCTTTTTCATACATATGGGCAACCCGGTATTGGGCCAGATGGATTCCACTTTCAGCAAACGGGGACAATAAAGACATGGCTGTGTTGTAATTCTTGTTATCGAATGCTTTCATGCCATTAACAAAACGATTGGCCTGTTCCTGTTTGGCCTTTTTCTCGGCAGCAATTTCTTCAGCAATTTTTGCCTGCTGTTCTTTTTCCTTTTCTGTCTTTGCACCTGTTGGGGCAACACGGGTTACCAGTGCCAGTTTTTCTGCCACTGTCTGGATTTCTTCTTTGGTTACTGTGGTACGAACAAGACCCTTGCCGGAGGTTGTCAGCTGGTTTTCGATTTCCGTACGGATCTGCTCTTCGACTTCGTTGCGAATTTTATGTTTTATTTCTTTGCGTACTTCGGCTTCAGATTCAGCCAGAATACGTTGCTTGTTTTGGGTGATGGCATCCTTGATGGCCTTTTTGCGCGCCTTCTCAAGAGCAATAGCATTTTTTCTGGCCTCGGCTATTTTGCGTTTTGCCGCCTCTTCTCTTTCTTTGGCTTCAATTTCAGCCCGTTCACGTGCCTTTTTTACCAGCTCGGCCTGCATCTTGGCACGAGCGATATCTTCAGCGGTGCCCCGTATTTTCTTTTCTTCGCGAGCCAGTGCTTCTTCTATGGCCTTCTCTTTTAATTGTTTTTCCTTGTATTTAAGTGCATAGAGGGCATCAGTTGCCTTCTCATAACCTTCATCTGATGCCAGTGCATACCAGCGGTATGCCTCGTAATAATCCTTGGCAATGCCCTTACCTTCCTCATACAGCCTGCCCATCTGGTACATGGCAGGCACATAGCCCTGTGCGGCTGATTTGGCATACCAGTCAAAAGCCTGAAAGTCATTGTTTATGACAAACTGGCCTAATTCATACATTCTCCCGAGATAATACTGTGCTTCCTTGTGATCCCGGCGCGCGAGTCTGTCCCAGACCTCAAATGCATACTCGTAATTTCGCTCTTCATAGGCATCCAGCCCTTCCTGAAAGCTATTGCCATCATCGAGCTGATGTTGAGGCACAGCAAAAAGTGCCCCTGACAAGGTCAGGAATACTATAATTACTAATGATTTCAATATGTTATGATTCATAGTAGCACTTTTACCGGTTATATTTGTCATATCGGCAGACCCCGCGCTGGCTTGAATCGAAATTCGTCTGTCTGATATGTGGTTTTTCAGTAAAAAATGGCCTGAATCACACTCTAGTGGATGTTTTACTGCTACATTTTCAGGGTCTATGAATAATTCCTGAAAATAATCCAAGGGCAACAATGATGAAGGACCTGAGAATATTGTTACTGGCTATGAGTTTGTTTGCAACACCTGTGACACAAGGTGATGTAATTTCGTTGCCAAAAAACCAGACTGACACTGAAAAGGCGTTCGCACTGACCCTGCCTCAGCGTGGAATGAGTATGGAGATGGTACAGACACAATATGGCGCACCGCTTCAGCAAGCCTCCGCTATCGGTGACCCTCCCATTATCCGTTGGGACTATGAAAAATTTGCAGTCTATTTTGAAAGCCAATATGTGATACATTCCGTCATGAAAAAATAATATTTTTTCCGGTATCCTGATACCGGATACCGGAATCATGACAAATAATAACAAGCAGTTTCTCCCGGCCGAATGGTCAGCGCAAAGCGGCGTAATGCTAACCTGGCCGCATGATCAAGGTGATTGGGGAGATCGACTTCCCGCAGTAGAAAAATCCTATACCGAAATCGTGCGGCATATTTCGCACTATGAAAAAGTGATTGTTGTTTGTCGAGATGAAGCACTCCGGCAACATATTGAAGGGATATTGTCGTCAACTGATGCCAATTTATCCCGTCTCTGTTTTACCATCGCACCTTCCAATGATGTCTGGATCAGGGATTACGGTCCACTGACCGTGATTAAGGATAAAAAACCGATCCTTTATAAATTTACATTTAATGCCTGGGGCGATAAATACAACTCTGAATTTGATAATGCGATTGTGACAAAACTGCATGAAGACGGCATCTTCAATCACACCGGTATCGAAACCAGTAAGCTGATACTTGAAGGCGGCAGTATTGAAGTGAATGGTGAAGGTACATTAATGACAACCACAAACTGTTTGCTTTCGCCGCGGCGCAACCCGCAACTGGATTGTGATCTGATTGAAGCCATGCTGGAAGAGGTGTTTGGTATAGAACACTTTCTATGGTTGAAACATGGTGAATTACACGGTGACGATACCGATGGCCATATTGATACTATCGCCCGATTTGTTGATGCTGATACCATTCTATATGTCAGTTGTCATAACAGGGATGATGCCAATTTTGAAGAACTGAAAAAAATGGAGGCCGAACTGCAGGCCTTCCGCAAACCGGATGGCTCACCTTATCGACTGATCGCATTGCCTTCTCCTGAGCCCAAATTTGATGAAGGCCGACAGATCCCGGCAACCTATGCAAATTTCCTGATCATTAATGGCGCTGTACTTGTCCCCTTATATAATGATTCAGCTGATGTACAGGCATTGGCTATAATAAAGTCCTGTTTCCCTGACAGGGATATTATTGGTATTGATTGCCTGCCGCTGGTTGAACAAAATGGCAGTCTGCATTGTGCCACCATGCAATTACCTGCTGGAGTAATTTGAAATGAACACAAACAAACTCACTGTCGGACTGGTACAACACACCTGCTCTGGATCAGGAGATGACAATCTCGCCCGTACTGCCTCAGGTATTCGAGATGCGGCTGCTAAAGGTGCCAAGCTGGTTGTTTGTCAGGAACTGCATACCAGTCTTTATTTTTGTCAGACCGAAGACACGATTAATTTTGATCTGGCCGAAACAATCCCCGGCCCGTCAAGTGATGCCCTCGGCAAGCTGGCAAAGGAACTCGGTATTGTGATCGTTGCTTCTCTTTTTGAACAACGCGCCGCTCGTGTCTATCACAATACCGCGGTTGTGCTTGATAGTGACGGCAAGATTGCCGGCAAGTATCGCAAAATGCATATTCCGGAAGACCCCGGCTATTATGAAAAATTCTATTTCACACCCGGTGATCTGGGTTTTACCCCGATACAAACATCGCTCGGCAAAATCGGTGTACTGGTATGCTGGGATCAATGGTTTCCGGAAGCAGCACGTTTAATGACATTGGCCGGTGCTGACATACTGTGTTACCCGACTGCCATTGGCTGGGTACCGGAAGATCCGGATGATGAAAAACAGCGCCAGTTAAATGCCTGGCAAACAATTCAACGCGCTCATGCGATTGCCAATGGTGTACCGGTTATTGCGTGTAATCGCACTGGACATGAAGATGATCCCTCCGGTCACAGCAGTGGTATTGATTTCTGGGGCAACAGTTTTATTGCAGGCCCTCAGGGTGAGTTCATTGTACAGGCAGATGCCAATTCAGAATCTGTATTAACTGCCGAAATTGATTTCAAACACTGTGAAAATACACGTCGCATCTGGCCTTTCCTGAGAGACCGGCGCATTGACAGCTATAATAAAATAAATCAACGGATGATCGATGAATGATAGTAATTCTTAAACCCAATACCGACCGCAACAGTGATGAGTACCGGCAGCTCATGAATACACTTGAGAACCTGCCAAACATCAAGGTGCGTCTGCATGAAGAGGTCGGTACACAGCAAACCCTGACCGAACTTTATCTGGTCGGTGATACCGCTGCGCTCACTCTGGAAGAAATCCAGAACTTACCCACAGTTGAACGTGTTGTGCGTATTTCACAAGAATACCGTGTGTTGGGACGTCATAAGGATGAGAGCCGTCCGACACACTTTGAATATAACGGCGTCCGTTTTGGACAGGATAACCTGAATGTGTTCGCCGGTCTGTGCGCTGTTGATAATCCCGAACATGTTGAAATTATGATGCGGGCATTGCAGGAACATGGACAGCTCTGTACACGCATGGGTGCGTACAAACCGCGCACCAACCCGTATTCCTTTCAGGGGCACGGCAAGGATTGTTTACCCTATGTGTTTGAGCTTGCAGGCAAGTACGGTATCAAGGTCATTGCGATGGAAATCACGCATGAGCAACATATTGTCGAGATTCAGGATGCATTGAAATCAACCGGTGATCCAACCGGCGTGCTGTTACAAATTGGTACACGCAACACGCAGAACTTTGAATTACTCAAGGCTGTTGGTCGACAAAAACAGTTTCCGGTTCTGATTAAACGTGGTTTTGGTATTACGCTCGAAGAATCATTAAACGCAGCCGAATATCTCGCCAGTGAAGGTAATCGTAATGTCATCTTTGCCTTGCGCGGCATGAAGACCAATATGGGTGATCCGCATCGTAACTTTGTTGATTTTTCCCATGTGCCGGTAGTAAAACGCCTGACACGCATGCCGGTCTGCATTGATCCATCCCATTCCGTCGGCTCCCGTGAACAGGCACCGGATGGACTGCTTGATGTTATGCATGTTACCGCTCAAGGTGTAATTGCCGGTGCCAACATGGTGCTGGCTGATTTTCATCCGGTACCGGAAAAGGCACTGGTCGATGGCCCGCAGGCATTATTGCTCAAGGAACTCCCCTATTTTCTGGAAGATATCAGGATTGCACGCGAAGCCTATGAAAAACGCGTTGCATTGGCCAAAGATTTTCATCAGAAAAAATAAGCTCCTTTATGGGTAACTACAAAGGTGAAATAATTCATTCCAGCCATGACGCGGAAGGTGTCATTGATGTAGTGCAGGATCAAACCAGCCTGTCGCTTTATTTTGGCAGTCGTGCCAAACAGAGCAGTATGTATCTGCATGATCCGATCAAACTTGCCCTCTCCTATACCCGCATGATGATGGGTTTTCTTTTGTTTAACGATAATCCACAACGTATTTTATTGCTCGGCATGGGTGGCGGTTCGCTGGCGAAGTTCCTGTTGCATCATTTCCCTGAATGTGTGATTGATGCTGTTGATCGACGTCCCAATGTAGTCAAGCTGGCGCAAGGTTATTTCCGGCTTCCGCAAGATCCCCGACTCAGGATTTATATTGATGATGCATTTGAGTTTATGAGTAA
>JAOUJV010000046.1 GCA_029882995.1 Gammaproteobacteria bacterium
GTGCCTTTGAAGATGCCGTGATCGATACCATTATTATTAAATGCCGCCGCGCGCTTAATGAAACCCATTTAAATCAATTAGTTATGGCGGGCGGAGTGAGTGCTAACTTGCGCTTACGTGAACAACTGAATAAAGAGGCAAAAAAACAGGGCTGGCAGGTCTTTTTCCCGCGCCCTGAGTTCTGTACTGACAACGGTGCCATGATCGCGTTTGCCGGTTATCACCGCCTGAAGGCGGGTCAGAGCGAACCGCTTTCAACTCAGGCTAAGGCACGTTGGGACATGCAGACACTGACACCAGTACCTTGATCAGGATTCTACGTCTGTCCCGATCTTATCTTCCTTCCCGGTAATCAAATTTCGAATATTACTATGATGACGTGCAATCAAAACCACACTCATAAAGGCCACCGCCATCACCAGCATTTGATCATTGTTGATCCAGTATTGATAAAAAGGAGCTAAAGCCGCCGCAACCAATGCGGATAACGAAGAGACCTTGAACCCTTTGGCCATAATCAGCCAGGTACCGGCAACTGCCAAGCCCACCATCCACTGCATTGCCAGCAATACACCGAGAAACGTGGCCACACCCTTACCGCCTCGGAATCCAAAAAAGACAGGAAACAAGTGTCCAAGAAAGGCCGCGACACCTGTGCCAGCCAGAATCATGGGTTCCATATGCCACAACTGTGCGATCAAGACTGGAATAAAACCCTTGAGCATGTCCGCAACCAAAACAATGGCTGCCGCCTTCTTGCCGCCGAAACGCAGGACGTTGGTTGCACCCGGATTATTGGAACCCTGAGTACGCGGATCCGGCAAACCCATTAATCGACAAACAATGACTGCTGAGGACAAGGATCCCAGCAAGTAGCCACCAATAATCAGTAATATTTGTGTCATATCCATAATGAATTTGCTTTATACGCGAGTCCCCTGCCAATGCCAAGTCTTGAGAAAACCATAGAGCTCTCAGAGTAAACCTTTTTTTGTTATAGTCGCACTCATGGATATAGTTTTCTTACACGGCCTCAAAATCGATACTGTTATCGGTATCTATGACTGGGAACGCAAAATCAGGCAAAGCGTCATTCTTGATCTGGATATGGGTTTTGATATCGCCAAGGCCGCCAAATCTGATCACATTGATGACACACTCGACTACAAGGCGATTTCCAAACGCCTGATCGAGTTTGTTGGTGACAGTGATTTTCAACTGGTTGAAACACTGGCCGAAAAATCCGCTGAAGTCGTATTGAACGAATTCCCCGTGTCATGGCTCAAACTCAAGCTCAATAAAAAAGGGGCGGTATCACAGGCAGGAGATGTCGGCGTGATTATTGAACGTGGCAAAAAATAATGGGCAAGGTCTTTGTCAGTATCGGCTCCAACATTGATCGCGAAAAAAACATCCGCGCAGGGATTGATGCATTAAAAAAAACTTTCGGTGAACTCATCCTGTCACCGGTTTATGAAACCGAAGCCGTTGGTTTTGATGGCGATCCTTTTTACAACCTAGTTGCTGCTTTTGAAACAGAACTTAATCCGTATCAGGTCAATGACGCCCTGCACCAGATTGAAGAAGACAATGGCCGTGATCGCAGTGATCCAAAATTCTCATCACGTACTTTAGATATTGATTTATTACTTTATGATGATTTGATCATCAATGATGGCAAACTGCAAATCCCAAGGGATGAAATTGAAAAATATGCGTTTGTGCTGAAACCATTAGTGGATATTGCTGAAAACGTAATATATCCAATTACAGGTAAAAATCTTGAAGAATTATGGCTTGACTCTGATTTGAATAAACAAAAACTTATTCAGTTAAATCCAGTTTAAAACCGGCTCTTCCATTGTCGCCATTTGTTCTCTTAATTGCAGGATATGATCTTCCCAGTAGCGTTGGGTATTAAACCACGGGAAAGCTTGCAGGAAAGCAGGGTCACCCCAGCGTCGTGCGAGCCATGCGGCATAGTGGATCATTCTTAATGTGCGCAGTGCTTCGATTAAATTCAGTTCGGCCGGATTGAAATCCATAAACTCAACATAACCTTTCAACACTTCTGATAATTGTTGTTCCATTTCATGGCGATCGCCGGACAACAACATCCATAAATCCTGAATTGCCGGCCCCATACGAGTGTCATCCAGATCCACAAAATGCGGGCCGTCATCAGTCCATAAAATATTACCGGGATGACAATCACCGTGCAGACGAATGTTGCGCACATTACCTGCTGCCTGCCACAAGTTATTCACACGCAGTAACACATCTTCCACCACTGAACGGTAAGTATGTTCCAGTTCCGGTGGCAGAAAACCGTGTTCAAGCAGATATTGGTATGAGTCGTTACCAAATGCCTGAACCGTCAGGGTAGGGCGATGTTCAAACACCTGTGCTGAACCGAGCATATGAATACGCGCCAGAAACCGGCCAATGCGTGTCAGGTTGTCATCCATATCCAGTTCCGGCCAGTGACCGCCCTGACGTGGAAACAGGGCATAACGAAAACCTGCATAGGTTAATAACGTCTCACCATTGTCGTTTTGCAAGGGAGCAACCACCGGAACTTCGGCCTGTTGCAGGGCAAGACTGTAGCTGTGTTCTTCCAGTATTGCTTCATCTGACCAGCGATGGGGTCGATAAAACTTGGCAATGACGGGTTTTTCATCCTCAATGCCCACTTGATAAACCCGGTTTTCGTAACTATTTAAAGCCAATAGTTGTCCATTACACTGGAAATTCGCCTGTTCTACTGCATCCATAATGATGCCGGGTTCCAAACCGCTGTATGGTGCATTGTCTGTCATGTTTTATTTGCCAGTTGGGTGTCAGTACCTAATTTACTACAATACATAAAAGATAACTGCAGGTATTTAAAATGAAAAATCCACTTATTAATCTGAATTCACTACCCCCGTTTTCAAAAATCAAGCCGGAACACATCGAGCCGGCCATTGATCGGATACTGGCTGAAAGCCGTACTGCTATCGAAAAACTGCTCAACAGCACCAGCCACTATACCTGGGACAATCTGGTGCAATCACTGGATGATATAGAGGACAGGCTGGGCCGTGCCTGGTCACCGGTTGGGCATATGAACTCGGTTGTTAATTCTGATGAACTGCGCGATGCCTACAATGCCTGTCTGCCCAAGCTATCCGAGTTTTCAACAGAACTGGGGCAAAATGAAAAGTTGTACAAGGCAATCAAGTATATTCATGACAGTGATGAATTTGCCTCTCTTGATACGGCGCAAAAGAAAACCATTGAAAATGAGTTGCGCGATTTTCGTTTAAGCGGTATTGAACTGAATGAAAAGGATCGCAAACGCTTCAAGGATATCATGCAGGAGCTGTCCAGCCTGACTGCAAAGTTTGAACAAAACCTGATGGATGCCACCAATGCATGGAAAAAGGTCATTACCGATGAAAGCCGTTTGTCCGGTCTGACTGAAACGGCACTGTCATTGGCCAAACAAACAGCGGAACGTGAAAATGAACAAGGCTGGATGTTTACGCTGGAATTTCCTTCCTACTATGCTGTTATCAATTATGCAGATGATCGTGCACTGCGTGAGGAAATGTATACTGCCTACGCTACGCGTGCATCTGATCAAGGGCCACATGCCAGCCAATGGGACAATACACAGATCATGGAGGATATTCTGGCGTTGCGGCATGAAGTCGCCAACCTGCTTGGTTATAAAAATTATTCTGAACGATCGCTTGCCACCAAGATGGCACGTACTGCACCTGAAGTACTCGACTTCCTGAATGATCTGGCCAAACGTTCGATTGATATTGCGAAACAGGATCTGGATGAAATCAAGGCGTTTGCCAGAGAACAACATGGAATAGATAACCTGGAAGTCTGGGACATCAGTTATTACGCTGAAAAACTGCGCGAGCATAAATACAATATTTCGCAGGAAGATCTCAAACCCTATTTTCCGCAAGACCGTGCAATACAAGGTATGTTTGCTGTTGTTAACAAACTCTACGGTATTAATATAAAAGAGAAGCAGGGCATTGATGTCTGGCACGAAGACGTCAGGTTTTTTGAAATTACAGATAAAAACGGCAGTGTGCGCGGTCAGTTTTATCTTGATTTATATGCACGTCCCAAAAAACGTGGAGGTGCGTGGATGGATGAATGTATCTCACGGCGCAAAACGGAAAAAGGCATCCAGATACCGGTTGCCTTTCTGACCTGTAATTTCTCATCACCGATTGGTGATGATCCGGCACTGCTGACACATGATGAAGTCCTGACCCTGTTTCATGAGTTTGGACATGGACTGCATCACATGTTGACCCAGATTGAGCATCCCCGTGTCTCCGGTATCAGCGGTGTGTCATGGGATGCAGTCGAGTTGCCAAGCCAGTTTATGGAAAATTTCTGTTGGGAGCGTGAAGCGGTGGATTTGATTTCCGGTCATTACAAGACCGGTGAAAAACTGCCGGATAATATGTATAACAAAATGGTGGCCGCCAAAAACTTTATGTCTGGTATGCAAATGGTACGACAACTGGAATTCTCTATTTTTGATTTCCGCATGCATCTGGAATACAACCCGAACTCTGGTGGGCGCATTTATGAATTACTGGATGATGTACGCAAGCAGGTTGCCGTGGTCAATCCACCTGAATTTAATCGATTTGCCCACAGTTTTTCCCATATCTTTGCCGGGGGGTATGCCGCCGGTTATTACAGTTATAAATGGGCCGAAGTCTTGTCGAGTGATGCCTTCTCAAAATTCGAGGAAAACGGGATTTTTGACCATGAGACTGGCCATGCATTTTTAAAGGCTATACTTGAGCAGGGGGGATCACGTGAGGCACTGGAATTGTTTGTTGAGTTCCGTGGGCGTGAACCGGAAATTGATGCTTTATTAAGGCATAGCGGGATCGCTGATTGAATTTAACAAGGAACACCATGCGGGCTATTACCAGCGCACTGATTTTATTTTCTGTCTCTATCTATACAGGAATACTCCATGCCGAAACGGTCTATATTTCTGACCGCCTGGTGGTTGGCCTGTATGAAGGCAAGAGCGGCAATACCAAACTGTTGAAAGGCCTGCCTACCGGTACGCCGCTGGAAATTCTGGAACGGGATAATAAACTGGCGCGCGTCAGAACACCGGACGGGATGGTTGGCTGGATTGATGCCAGCTATACCATGACAGATAAACCTTCCCAACTGGTTGTGCTTGAACTGGAAGACAAATTCCGCACAGCCATGAATCAGCTGGAAGAAAAAGAAAAGGAAATGGTTCTGTTAAGAAAGATGGCAGGGGATCCGCAGGATATTCCCTTGCAAAAAACAGACACCACAGAACTGGACAATGCGCGTAAAACCATTGCGGTGCTTGAAGATAAAACAAGGGAGTTGCAGGAACAATTACAGGAAGCACGCCGTAACGCAAATGCACAGCCCTCTGCCTTCACCAGTCTGGTACAAAATTTTTCAAGCAATGTTCCGGCACTATCACTTGAAATTATTATTGGCATCGCCACAGCCATTCTGGTTATTGGCTTTATTCTTGGATACAAATGGCTGGATTATCGCAATATGAAACGCCATGGTGGTTTCAAGATATAACCAAAGACCCCTGCTTTTAGACAAGTGCTGGTCTAGACGTTAAACTCCCTTTCCATGAAAATCGCTAGCTGGAATGTTAACTCCCTGCGTGTGCGTCTGCCGCATGTGCTTGACTGGTTAAATACTGCCAAACCCGATCTGCTCGGTATTCAGGAAACCAAAACCACTGATGACAATTTCCCGATTGATGAAATCAGGGAAGCCGGATACAACGTTGTTTTTAGCGGACAAAAAACCTATAACGGTGTTGCTGTCATCAGCAAGGGTGAAGCCAGGGATATTGTAATGGACATTCCCGGTCTGGATGATCCGCAACGCAGGGTGCTTGGTGCCACTTTTGGTAATCTGCGTTTTTTGAATCTTTATATTCCCAATGGATCTGAAGTCGGTTCTGAAAAATATGCCTACAAACTTGACTGGCTGGACAAGCTTGTCACCTATGTCAAAACACAATTAAAAGAGCACGAACAATTTATTATGGTCGGTGATTTTAATATTGCGCCGGAAGATGCGGATGTTCATGCGCCGGAAGAATGGGTAGGCTCTGTTTTAGTCAGTGATGAAGAACGCAAACGCTTTCAGCAACTCATTAAACTTGGACTACATGACAGCTTTCGTTTGTTTGATCAGGAAGAAAAACTCTTTAGCTGGTGGGACTACCGTGCTGCCGCCTTTCGACGCAACCGAGGTATGAGGATCGATCACATTCTTGTTAGTCATGCACTAAAAGACAAATGTATTGCCGGTTATATTGATAAGGAGCCACGCAAACTCGAACGTCCTTCCGACCATACGCCCGTGGTACTTGAAATAGATATATAACCAGCCTCTAACCATTGCCCCCACCCGTAAAACCCAATACCATACCTTGATGGAATACAAAGACCTGCGCGATTTCATTCATTATCTGGAGCAAAACGGCGAGCTTGTCCGTATCTCTCAAGAGGTCGATCCCTATCTGGAAATGACCGAGATTTGTGATCGCACACTGCGTGCCAAAGGACCAGCCCTGTTGTTTGAAAACCCGAAAGGTTTCGATGTGCCGGTATTGGCCAACCTGTTTGGCACACCTGATCGGGTTGCACTTGGTATGGGTGAAGAATCAGTCGATGCATTACGCAAAGTCGGGAAGACACTGGCACAATTAAAAGAACCCGATGTTCCCAAAGGTTTCAAGGATGCATGGGACAAGTTACCGGTATTTAAACAGGTATTGAACATGGCGCCCAAAGTGGTATCTCGTGCAGCCTGTCAGGAAAATGTTGTTACCGATGTCGATCTTTCCAAACTGCCCATCCAGACTTGCTGGCCGGAAGACGCCGGCCCACTCATCACCTGGGCACTGGTCGTCACCAAAGGTACACGCAAGGAAAGACAAAATCTCGGTATTTATCGCCAACAGGTAATCGGAAAGAACAAGGTCATCATGCGCTGGTTGTCGCATCGTGGCGGTGCACTGGACTACAGAGACTGGTGTGAAACTCGTCCCGATGAACCATTCCCGATCGCAGTTGCACTCGGTGCTGATCCGGCCACTATTCTCGGTGCTGTCACACCGGTGCCGGATTCATTATCCGAATATGCATTTGCCGGTTTATTGCGCGGCAGTAAAACGGAAGTGGTGAAATGTATTGGTAATGATCTGATGGTGCCGGCCTCGGCCGAGTTTGTGCTTGAAGGTTATTTGCAACCGGGTGAGGAGGCAGATGAAGGACCGTTTGGTGATCACACCGGTTACTATAACGAAGTAGAACGTTTTCCTGTCTTTACTATTGAGCGCATTACTCATCGTAACAACCCGATCTATCACAGTACCTATACCGGTCGTCCACCGGATGAGCCTTCTGTACTCGGTGTTGCATTGAATGAAGTCTTTGTACCGATATTACAAAAACAGTTTCCGGAAATTACCGATTTTTATTTACCACCGGAAGGCTGCTCCTACCGTGTTGCTTGTGTGAGTATGAAAAAACAATATCCCGGTCATGCCAAACGGGTAATGCTCGGCATCTGGTCTTTTCTGCGCCAGTTTATGTATACCAAATTTGTGATCGTCACTGACGATGATGTTGATGTACGCAAATGGGAAGATGTGATTTGGGCAATGACAACGCGCATGGATCCATCACGTGATACAACCTTTATAGAAAATACCCCGATTGATTATCTCGACTTTGCCTCACCGGTTTCCGGGCTGGGATCAAAAGTGGGTTTTGATGCTACCAATAAATGGAAGGGGGAAACTGATCGTGAATGGGGAAGGAAAATAACAATGAGTGATGAAGTGAAAAAGCGTGTGGATGACCTGTGGAACGAACTGG
This sequence comes from Gammaproteobacteria bacterium, assembly GCA_029882995.1. Taxonomy (GTDB): domain Bacteria; phylum Pseudomonadota; class Gammaproteobacteria; order DAOVJZ01; family DAOVJZ01; genus DAOVJZ01. The sequence goes on from JAOUJV010000046.1 coordinate 7,938, forward strand.
GTATTGATATAAAGGATTAATATTTTTTAATAAACTCAATGGCCTCTTTCATAGGCAATGGTTTTGAAATCACATAACCTTGCGCATATTCACAACCTATATCTTTCAGTGTTTGCAATTCTTCTTCTGTTTCCGGTCCCTCTGCCACTATATCCATATCCAGACTGTGTGCAAGCCCTGCAATACCGTGCACAATATTCATACTGCCCTTGTCTTTCAACATGGTGCTGACAAAACTGCGATCAATTTTTAATGTACTGATTGGAAAACTGTTTAAATAACTCAAACTGGAATAACCGGTTCCGAAATCATCAATTGCTATCAGGAAACCATGATCATTAAAACGATTTAGCAGTTTTCGTGACTCGTCCGGATTACCCATTAATATACTTTCTGTAATTTCGAGTTTTATTTTCTGTGGAGACAGGCCCAGTTCACTACTGAACTGTACAAATTTTTCATGTAAACCGGCATCAATAAATTGCTTGCCTGAAACATTAATACTCAAAAACTGTAATTCCTGTATCTGGTTAAATTCCTTCAGGGCCTTGCATGATTGTTCAAACACCCATTGCCCTATCGGTATTATCAAACCATTTTGTTCAGCGGCCGGAATAAAATCCAGTGGCGAAATAAAACCACGTCTTGGATGGTTCCAGCGAATCAATGCTTCAAAACCGGCAACCTTGTCGGTACGCAAATCAATCACCGGCTGATAATACAATTCAAACTCTTCATTCTCGATTCCCTTGAGTAATGACTGTTCAAATTTCAGGGCATCAACTGTTGCGCGTACTGTTTGATCAATCGTCTTGTTATGGAGATCACTGTTACTTCTTAAATCCCATAAATGCTGTTGCTCGCCCAGTGCAAGCAAATGGGCATGCACACTTTTAAATTTTGCCAGAATTGTGTGCAGAAACATGCGCACAACAGACTCGGTGTTATCCAGATGATTCAGAAAGGTGTCACGCGTAATAATAATCACGACGACATCATCCATTGCCCTTGCTGTTGCCCAGCGTGGTGAATCATCAATGATGGCCATTTCGCCAAATAACTCACCGGGGGATAACTCTGCCAGAATGATTTTGCCATTTTTATCTTCGGTCGAGATTTCTACCCGACCCCGTTTGATGATATAGGCACATTTTCCGGCATCAGACTCATTGAAAATGATGTCACCGGCACGGAAATACTGCTTATAATCCTGAGAATGATTAAGGGTACTTTGATTCAGCTGCATAGGGGTATTTTCGGCAAGAAAACCAATGTATTAAGTCTTTTTGGTTGAGTTTTATACACTTGTTTCGGTAAGGTAACGACTGTGGCTCGCTGTCCACTCCTGTACCAGTAACGTGACAAGAGGGATATTATGAGAAAAATCATGGTGTTAAACGCCAAAGGCGGTTGTGGGAAAACGACCATTGCTACCAATATCGCCAGCTTTTACGCTGACAGGGGAGATTACGTCACTCTGGCTGATTATGACCCGCAAGGTTCCAGTATGGAGTGGCTGGCGGCGAGAGATACTGAACGATTTGAGGAAATCACTGGTGTTCCGGCCTTTAAACAACCACTTAAACCCGCTTCCAATACTGATTACTTAATTATTGATGCCCCTGCAGCTGTGCATGGCCGTCAAATGAGTGATCTGATCAAGCGCGTTGAAAGCGTGATTATTCCGGTTCTGCCTTCACCCATTGATATCCGTGCCGCCACTCACTTCATCCACGATATCCTGCTCAACGGCAAGGTATCACGCAAGCAAACCAAACTGGCGGTGGTAGCCAATCGCGTACGCGAGAACACCCTGATCTATGACAAACTACGCCGCTTTCTGAAACACCTCGATATCCCGATGATCGGTACATTACGTGATACACAGAATTATATTCGTGCCGCTGAAAAGGGGATTGGTATTTTCGAATTGGCACCTTCGTCTGTTGAGCAGGATCTGGAGCAATGGCGCTCCATAACACGCTGGCTAAACAGTAAACGCAGTTTGCCCGGTTAATGCTAATCAATATGAAATCTCCGGTTTTTACTCAATCTAAAATCAGGGATAATGCCGCCTCCATTTAAAAGGCCAATTTCATGACGTATAAAATCACTGTTCTGCCCAGCGGGCATGAATTCACTGCCGAAAGGGAAGAACCTGTTCTTGATGCTGCCTTGCGTCATGGTCTTGCCTTTCCATACAGTTGTCGCAGTGGACTATGTGGTAATTGCCGCGCTGTCGTTCAGGATGGTCAGATTGAATATGATGATTATGATCCGGAAGATGTTCTGGAACCGGAAGAAATTGAGGCCGGCGTAGCACTGATGTGCCAATGTCAGGCACGTTCAGATCTGACTGTTGTGCTCCATGAAATTGATTCCTCCAATGAACTTGAAATCAAGCGTATGCCTTGCAAGATTCACAAAATGAACAAACTGGCAGATGATGTTATGCAACTGTTTCTGAAAATGCCGGAAACAGAAAATATGTTATTTCTTGCAGGTCAGTATATTGATTTTATTTTATCCGATGGCAGACGCCGCAGTTTTTCAATCGCGAATGCACCACATGACTCCAATATTATTGAATTACATATTCGCCATATTGAAGGCGGTGAATTCACTGATATGATTTTTGAAAAATCACATGAAAAAGATGTTATGCGCATTGAAGGGCCGCATGGTGATTTCTTTTTACGTGAAGAATCTGATCGACCAATTATTCTTGTTGCAACAGGTACCGGTTTTGCACCAGTAAAGGGGATTATTGAACACGCGCTGGAAGAAAAGATTGATCGTGAAATTCATTTATTCTGGGGTGCGCGTACAGAAGAAGGCCTTTATATGAATGAGCTGGCAAAAGGCTGGGCGGATAAAAACCCAAATATTAAATATACACCGGTGCTATCACGCCCCGGTGAAAACTGGAAAGGCACCAGAGGCTATGTACAGGATGCAGTATTGGCTGTGTACCCTGATCTTTCCGAATATGAAGTCTATTCATGTGGTTTGCCCGAAATGGTTAAAACCGGGTATGAAGTATTTAGCAAGGCAGGCCTTACCAAGGAGTATTTCTTCTCGGATGCATTTGAATTTGCTACTGACAGTAAAAAAATAACCGGTACTAGCTAGATTGATCCAGTAACAGCGGCTCAAGAGATCGATTGGTGCGCCGTTTGTAAAACTGACCTGTTGTTACCAGATTCAGACCCTTCCGGTAATAGTCACGCGCCTTTTCTGCATCATCCGTTTTTTCCAGCAGTACTGCAAGTTCATGGTAAGTTTCCGGATGCTCCTGTAGTGCAAGACTGGTTTCAAGATAACTGCGTGCCTTGCCCCAAAGATCATTGCGAATAGACAATCGTCCAAGTGTCAATAACAACATGGGGCTGTCCGGGTATTTTTTAAGCCAACGTTCTGCCCAGTTGAGCTGTGTTTTGTAATCGCGTGTTTCCAGTGTGCCATATAGATAAACCAGATATTCACTCCAGTAACGTTTCATTACATTTCGCAACACCTCTTCTGCATGATCATTGTCACCCCGAGCCAGTAATATGCGCAAATAACTATATAAAACATCCTTGCCGGCCTTGAGCCGATGAGGAATACTTTCCCATACACGATGCACGACCAATGTGTCGGTTTCATTGCCCGACTGTATCAACCGCTGTGTATAGGCCTTTAACTCCAGTTCAATGTATTTTTCACCTACCAGTATTTTGCGTTTGCGCAGTTCTGGAAACATATCAATCAAACTGCGCCAGTCTTCCAGCGAGATATATAAATCCATCAATAATTTAAGAACATGGGTGTGTTTGGGCGCGACATTATGCAAATGCATAAGAGTAGCCAATGCCTGTTCTGTTTGTTTATGTGTAAGCTGTAGCTCTGCCTGCGTCAGGCCAACCGCAATATCGGAGTCCGGTGTGCTTTCATGGGCAAGTTGTAAATAATTATCACGTCGATCACTGGCATCCTGTTCCTGCGCGGCCCGAGCTGCTGCCAGATAATTTACCAGCGGCATGGCACTGTCTGATGCATAACGTACCAGATTACGTTCTGCCACATGCCACTGACCTTCTGCCAGCGCGATTAAACCTTTGGAAAGTATCTTTGTCGCACGGGATGAATGACGCTGTCTGTTCCATTCACGCAGACGAGATGGAAACTGCCATGTGTTTTTAATAATACGAATTGCGTAATACAGCGCAAGAAAACCACCGAGTACAGCAACAATAAAAAGTGTCAGTGTGGTTTCAACTGTCCACTTGCCATAACCAATCAGGATATACCCGGGATCATTATAGGCAACCAGTGCCGCACCTACTGTGAGTAATAAACCGGCCAGAAAAATCAGTAACCACTTCACTACTTAACAGCTCCTCTGGTATTGGCAACGACAGATAAAGAGGCAAGTTCCGGGAGAGTAGGGGACAAATTAACCTGCTTCATGGCAGTCAATGTTTCTATCGTGCTTTTAACTGCTGTAGCATCTGCATCAAAATATTGTGTTAACCAGGCAACCGCGGCATCAATATTTGCATGGAAACTGTTTGTATCTCCTTTCAACAGGGATAAACGGGTTGACTCAAGTTTAAGCTGCAGGTTTTGAAACAGAAAATATTGTTCCTGTGGAGCAAGCAATGGAGCAGCACCGGTCTCTGTTCTGCGTATAACAACCAGCTGCCTGATATTATCCCATAACGCGAACACAAACTGTTGCCAGTCAGTTACATTGTCTCCCGCAACGTTATTATCAGCCTGTATTTTTTCCTTGACCTGTTTTTTTAATGTTAACACATTTACATTTGTTGTCAGACCAGTCAGTGACAATGTCATGCCTGCGGCATCCGGCAAGTCAATATTTTTCAATGCTGTAATATCATTGGATAACGCTTCACGTAATTTGATTGACTCACTACCACCCGCTTTGTTGATAATTCGATCTGCCTCGTTTAACAGGGTAATGGCTGTCTTAACATCCTGTTGAAAGCGTAAGCGATAATTGGCCAGATGAATCAAATAGGCCGCTTCATTGTGAGCGCGTCCCGCCTTGTCATTACCCAGTTCTTGTTTCAGGCCGTCAATAGCATCAGCAAACTCTTGGTCAGCTTTTCGGGACTGTTCCATGGCACTGGACTGACTTGTGATAGCAGACTTGAGTGAGTTGATGGCATTTGCCTGTTCCGCCACCTTGTTTTGTAATTCATGATAACGCTGCCAACCCAGGCCAGCGATGACGACAACCAGCGCCAGCAAAATAATACCTACAATTAACGCCTGATTGCCGCTACTTGATGATGCTGCCGGTTTGGTTTTTTCCGCAGCAGGTTTTTTTTCATGTTTTGGATCTTGTTCTTTTTTACTGGAACTAGTCATTTGTTTTCCACTTAATCAGGGCTTCGATAATGCCCTTGTCGCTGATTTCATCCACAACAATAATATCACCGTTAAAGCCGGTTGTTCGTGCAAATTCGGCACTGCGTTCACTCATCACTACCAGCGGCACCTGAAAAACCTGCTGGATATCCTCGGATTTTGCCAACTCAGCCAGATTTTTAATGCCCTCTGAACTGGTTGTGACCATTACATCAATCTTTTGTTGCCAACTGGCGGTAAATTCTCCCGCCTTATATTCCGGCAAAACACGCTTATACACATTAGCATAGACGGTTTCTGCACCTCGCGATTGCAAGGTTTCTGCCAATGCCTGTCGTCCACCTTCGCCACGGAAAATAATAATCCGCTTACCGCTAACATCCTGCATGGCGGATGTTGCCAGTAAACCTTCGCTGGTAAAACGGGATTCCGGTTTAATGCTGACTTGGTAGCCTTCTGCTTCCAGTACACTGGCTGTAGCACGACCAATCGAGGCAATAACAACTTTTTCCGGCCATTCATTACTGGCGGGTAATTTATCCAATGCAAAGGTAACCGCATTGGCGCTGATAAAAATGGCAATATCAAATTCTGCCAGTTGTTCAAGCGTCTGCTGTAATTGTTCATCCGGTTCAAGATCACGAATTTCAATCAGCGGAAAATTAACTGCATGCCCTCCCTGTTCCTGAATCAGATCACAAAGGCCTATTCCTTGCTGGGAAGGCCGTGTTACAAGAACCGTTAAATTTTGTAATATAGAAGCTGACATTTGCCTTATGTGGAATACACTGCCTTTAAAATCACATCTGCACCCTGTGACAGGAGTGACTCGGCCAGTTCAATGCCAATAGCCTCGGCATTATTACGATCACCTGAACGCTGATCCTGAATAATCTTTTCACCATCGGGCTGCCCCACCAGACCCTTCATATCCAGCGTATTACCATTCAATACGGCAAACCCTGCAATCGGCACCTGACAACCACCTTCAAGTTTATGATTGAATGCACGTTCGGCACTGACACGAGTATGTGTGTCCTTGTGGTTAAGTACTGCAATTAATTCATTGGTATCCGGATCATCTTCACGACATTCTATGCCGACTGCACCCTGTCCAATGGCTGGCAGGATTATTTCCGGTGCGATAGTTGCACGAATACGATCATGATGCGCCAGCCGCTTGAGACCAGCGGCAGCCAGAATAATCGCATCGTAGTTTCCTTCATCGAGTTTGCCCAGCCGCGTACCGACATTGCCGCGCAAATCCAGAATCTCGATATCAGGACGCATGGCGCGCAACTGGCACTGACGTCGCAAACTGGATGTCCCGACTTTCGCGCCATGAGGTAATTCATCGAGACTGTGATAGATATTCGATATAAATGCATCATGCGGATCTTCACGTTCACATATTACCGGCAGATGTAGTCCCGCAGGTAATTCTACCGGCACATCTTTCATTGAATGCACTGCGATATCGGCATCTCCAGCCAACATACGCTGTTCCAGTTCTTTCACAAATAATCCCTTGCCACCCACCTTCGCCAACGGGGTATCGAGTATTTTGTCACCCTGTGTGCTCATGGTGATCAGCTCAACCTTGAGTCCGGGATGGGCCTTTAATAAATGGTCTCGAACATACTCAGCCTGCCACAAGGCAAGCGGGCTTTTACGAGTAGCAATACGGATAATTTCTTTTTTCATTAGTTTTCAGACGGTTATAAATGTACGTTATTATGCTGGTTGCCCATATAATACCTTTAATGGACACTGATTACGAAAACAGATTTATGGCTATTCGATTAATAACACTGGTTTTTAGCCTGCTTTTTCTTGCAGGGCTGGCACAGGCGCATGATGAGCGGCCGGGCAGTGTACTCCCCTACGCCAAAAATCTGCAAATCACAGCTGAAGATGCCATCAAGCAGCGTTTACCTATCATGATTATGTTTGTGACAGACGACTGCCCTTATTGCAAAACCGCAAAGGAAGAGTTTATCAGGCCTATGATTCTGAGCGGTGAATATGATGACAAGGTACTGATACGACTTATCGAAATTGATCGCACTGATGAGATTATTGATTTTTTGGGCAAGCACACCACGATGGTGGATTTTGCCAGCAAGCATAAAGCCCACTTCACCCCTTACGTAAAATTCTTTGACGGCAAGGGCAATGAGATTGCCAAACCCATTATTGGCATCACTAACAAGGACTACTACGGTATGTTTATTGATGATGCGATTGAGAGTGCTTTAGAGAAACTGCGTCAAACCCGGTAAAGGCGTCTATAACTATCGACCTAGTGCTTTATTAATTCCAGCCAGCTCTGTTCATTTACCAGACGCTCACGGGTATCAAAAACAATCCGGTGTGTGCCATGGCAACGCGCACAGGCCAGTACCGCCAATGTACCTAATTCTTTCCCCTGTTCCTTAAGCGTGCCTGTTTTCAGGCTTTGCTCCAGATTGGCGATTGTTTTATTCATCGTGTTGTCAGGATATGGCCTGGCATCATTTTTATGGCACATCGAATTGGAGCAGGTTTTACCCAACAGCTTCATGCCATTTGCCAGATCCGATAAAGAAGATAATGCAATTTCTTTCATGCCGTCTTCAGAGGCAATCTTGATCTGGTTAACCTGTTTAATCAGTACTTCCATGTGTTCCTTATAACTGGTCGATGAATTGATCTCCATTGAGGAAAAGTCAGGCGCTCGGTACATGGTCGCGGTGATTGTACGGAAATCGGTATGACAGGATTCACAGCTTTTATTTAATTTCTCGACGGCAAGTGACACAGCCTGATAATGATTAGCACTGGTGCTTTGCATCAGATCGAACATTGTTTCCTTATCCAGTTTTTTATCCCACTCCGGTACCATCTCGGCAATTTCAAGATAATGCTCATTTAACCTTGTTGCCCATTTTTCAAGATGTTCTGCATCCTTGTTGTCGGCATAATACTT
>JAOUJV010000134.1 GCA_029882995.1 Gammaproteobacteria bacterium
ATTCCCAATCTCGCCAGACGTGCCAGCCAATATTATGGTTACCTGAGCAAACGTTATATTTTTGGAGTGGAGCAAATGCAGCCCCCCTCCATCACAAAGGGTGAACGCAACTGGTTCCTGTTTTATGCGCCAGCCGCACTTGCCTATCGCCTGTTCATTATGTTCACCATCATTCTGATGGTCGCAGGAAAATTTTTCTTTTTCGGGGTTGTACTTGCGATCTGGGCAGGGGTAATGCAATTAATTGTACCTGTTGCAAAATATATTATGCTCTTGTTCAAAAATCCGTTGATCCAGCAACAAAAAAGACGCGCCATAACGGCGACAGTTTCAATCATGGTATTTATCATCGGCTTTTTCTTTTTACTGCCATTCCCGCATCAAACAACAGAGGAAGGAGTGATCTGGCTATCGGAAAATGCGCGCGTTCGCGCCGGTACTGACGGGTTTGTGCAGGAACTGCTGGCCACACCTGACACAATGGTGAAAGCCGGCACACCCATTATCCGCTTCAGTGATCCACAACTGGAAACAAAAATAAAATTACTTGAATTGAAATACAGGGAACTGAAAGCAAACTATGTTTCCATAAGGACAGAAGATCGTGTTGAAGCACAAATCATCAAGGAAAGCATTTCAGCCACTGAAGCCGAACTGAAGGATGTTCGCAAACGTGTCAGTCAATTAATCGTTACCAGCCCGGTAGATGGAAAACTTGTTATCCCTCAGGCCGAGGACTTGCCGGGTAAATTTATAAAACAGGGTGAGCAGGTTGCATTTATTCTTGATACATCGACACCTGTTGTGCGTGTTGCTGTTTCGCAGTCAAACATCAACTTGATCCGCAAGGAGACGCAGGATGTATCAGTCAAGATCAGTGGTGATTTGATGGCAACCTGGCCGGCAACCATTAAACGCGAAGTACCCACCAGCTCCAACCAGTTGCCGAGCGCAGTTCTCGGTGGTCTCGGTGGTGGCAAAATAGCCGTCGACCCCACAGATGAAACAGGGGTCACCACCTTGCAGAAAATCTTCCAGCTTGATCTGGCCCTGCCCGATGCCGCCTGCCCGGCCCATAGCAAATCCGGCTACGCAGGCAAACGTGTCTACGTCCAGTTTGATTTCGGGACCGAGCCACTGGCAACCCAATGGTTCCGGTCAATCAGACAACTGTTGCTCAAACAGCTAAATATATGATTTTTCAGAATTTTGTAGCTAGGAAAACTATAGTGAATGGTCTTTCTGACCACTCCTACAACCACAACTCTAAAGACAAAAAACCTAACTGTTTGTTTTTAGACAAGTAATAAAAATTCCCTCTTTCCTTCAAGCCCTCAACAACCCCATAAAGTATCAAGTTTTACCCCCTGAATACCGCAATATATATAAGGAAGTGTCGGTTATCACTGATGGTGGTCAGGTGAAGTACAGGTGCAGGTATGCCTAGAAAGGTCCCTAAAAACAAGAAACATCGATTAGTCCTCGAGGAGCTGGAGCCTCGGTTACTGCTTTCTGGCGGGCTGGAATCAGTGCTGATTGACAGCGGCTACATGGAAGACAGCTCGTCTAACGAAGATACACTCGCCTACATTACTGACTCAAACAGTGAAGACATTCCATACGAGCTGGTCATCATTGATGCCAACACCCCTGACCAGGAACAACTGATCAAGGATCTGCTCACCAACCTGTCTGCAGATCGCCAGATTGAAATCGCCGTCATTGACAGCAGTCGTGACGGCATTACACAAATTACCGACATCCTTGCACAGTATCAAAACCTCGATGCGGTACACATTGTTTCACACGGTAACGAACAAGGTCTTCAGTTGGGTGATACCTGGCTCACTGCCGATTCCCTGAACAATTACACCAGCCAGATCGCTTCCTGGGGCAATGCCCTGACCCAAAAGGCAGATATATTAATTTACGGTTGTAATCTCGCCGCCAGTGCCGACGGTCTGGCTCTACTGAATGAACTCGGTAATCTCACTGACGCCGACATCGCCGCCAGTGATGACCTTACCGGTCATGCCGCACTCGGCGGTGACTGGGAACTGGAATACAGCACCGGCATGATTGAATCCGGTATCGCCTTCAGCATGGAAATACAAAAATACTGGAACAATGTGCTGGCTACTTATGTAGACGACTTCACTTATGGTCTAGGCGAATTAACAACGCTGACTCCAGCTAGTCCCGATACATGGACCACTGCCTGGGTAAAGGAATCCGGCAGTGTAAATGCAAATGTTACGGCTGATTCTGGAGCAGCCGGTGCCGGTGACGATGCGATATTTATTACTCGTAGTGGCGCAGGCTCAGATACTACTGAATACTCACGCTTGATTGATTTATCAAGCGCAACCGGAACTGAAGCAATATTAACCTTTAATTACCGTGAGCTGCTCAGTCATGATAGCGATGATTATATAGAATTTTTCGTCTCAACCGATGGCACTAGCTGGACATCTATCTTTAAAGATTTCGGAAATAGTTCAGACATCGGTTACGAGGCAAGCGGTGATATCTCTATCTCCTCAACCTATTTTACCGCAACGACAGAAATCAAGTTTTACTACTGGGCGGATGCAGGTCCTACTAATGGGATTTACATTGATGATCTGGTTGTAACGTATAGTACCGGCAATGCTGCACCAGTCCTGGATAACAGCGGTAGTCCCACACTCACCGGTATCACCGAAGATGACACCACTAATAGTGGAACGCTGATCTCTACGATTGTCGGGAGCACTATCACCGATAGCGATGGTGATCCCGAAGGTATTGCCGTCACCGGTCTGACCTCCGGCAACGGCACATGGGAATACAAGATCGGTGCCGGTGCCTGGACAGCGGTTGGTACCGTGAACGCCACTTCTTCATTATTACTGGCCGCCACCGATTCACTGCGCTTTGTCCCGGATGGCAATAACAGTGACAGTGCCACCATTACTTACCGTGCATGGGATCAAACTTCCGGTGCGGCCGGCTCTAAAGTAGACACCAGCAGCAACGGGGGCACCACCGCCTTCAGTACCGCTGAAGACACCGCCTCCATTACCGTGACCGCCGTCAACGATGCACCGGTACTGGATAACAGTGGTTCACCAACACTCACCACCATCACTGAAGATGACACCAACAACAGTGGTGATTTGGTCTCGGCGATTGTCGGGGCCACTATCACTGATGTCGATACCGGTGCAGTGGAAGGCATTGCCGTTACCGGCCTGACTTCAGGCAATGGCATCTGGGAATACAAGATCGGTGCCGGTGCCTGGACCGCGGTTGGTACCGTGAACGCCACCTCGTCCTTGTTACTGGCCGCCACCGATTCACTGCGCTTTGTCCCCGATGGCAATAACAGTGACAGTGCCACCATCACGTACCGTGCGTGGGATACCACTTCCGGTGCGGCCGGCTCTAAAGTAGACACCAGCAGCAACGGGGGCACCACGGCCTTCAGTACCGCAGAAGACACCGCTTCTATTACGGTCACGGCCGTTAACGATGCACCGAGCTTTACCGCCGGTGGCACATTGGCCGCCGTGGATGAAGACACCGCGGCACCAGCGGGTGCCACCGTCACCAGTTTAATCGGTGCTAACTTCAGTGATGTCGATACAGGCGACAGCATGGCCGGTATCGCCATTACCGCTGATGCCTCCGGCGCCGATGGCACCTGGCAATACAGTACCGACAGCGGCTCTACCTGGTATGACATCGGCACAGTTTCCACTAACAGTGCATTACTGTTAAACAACACCACCTTGCTGCGCTTTGTGCCAGCCAGCAACTATAACGGCACACCCGGTGGCCTGACTGTTTATGCCGTCGATGATTCATCGGCAACCACATTTACCAGTGGCGCCACCAAGCAAACATTCGATACCACCACGGATGATGCTACTTCCAAGGTTTCCGCTTCAGGACAAACCATTGGTACCTCCATCAATGCCGTTAACGATGCACCGGTGCTCACCCCAACCGGCACACAAACACTTACCACCATCACCGAAGATGACACTGCCAACAGTGGGGATCTGGTCTCGGCCATTGTCGGGGCCACTATCACTGATGTCGATACCGGTGCAGTGGAAGGCATTGCCGTTACCGGCCTGACTTCAGGCAATGGTACCTGGGAATACAAGATCGGTGCCGGTGCCTGGACAGCGGTTGGTACCGTGAACGCCACTTCTTCATTATTACTGGCCGCCACCGATT
>JAOUJV010000047.1 GCA_029882995.1 Gammaproteobacteria bacterium
ATTACGGTTTCGTATCCCGGCACAGATCGCCTTATCATGTCCGGAAAAACACTGGCGACATTTTTATCAAATGCAAAATCAACAATGTAATTTTGCGGATTTGAATATAAATTGTCTGTATTTTTCCTGTCTTTCATTTATGCAGTACCAACAATACAAATAGCTTCATTTTCCGTTACCATCTGACCAGCCTTATTCGTATATTCACCGGATGCCTGTTCAATCATTTGCCATATTTCGTTTCTGCGCTCTTCTGTTTCACCTGAAAGCAATGACACAATCGGGCTCGCCACTTCCTGCAGAAAGCCGACATAATCTCTGGATGAAGGAAATGACATATTTGCACTAACGGTTTTGATGCTTATGTCATTGAATCCGGCAGCACTAAACAGTGTCTCCAGTTTTTCAGTATTCGCCATACTGAAAATCCCGGGTGCATCGGGTGGCGGCGGTGTCAACTTTAATTCCCTGCCGACGACGCCCATCGAGATACTCAGCATAGGAACAGTGGGCGGTGTGGACCAGACTGCAGCGGCCAGTCTTCCACCCTTGTTTAGAACACGGTGCATATTTTTCAGTGCAGTTAATGGTTCCGGCATAAACATCAATCCCCAACGACATAATACGGCGTCAAAATCTGTTTTTCCTACGTCCAGCACTTCTGCATCTGCTTCACGAAACTGAATATTTTCCAATCCCAGATTACCGGCACGTTCTTGTGCAATTGCCAGCATTTGCGGTGATAAATCAGTCGCAATAACCTGACCATTTTCGCCGACACGTTTTGCAGCACTCACGGCAGGCTCCCCGATACCGGTCGCCACATCCAGAATGGAATCGCCCTGTTTTACCAATGCCAGATCGAGCATCTCATCACTGACTGCCTGTGCTCCCTGCTCAATTGTTTGCCACCACTTGCGCCAGCCCAGAGAGACTGAATCCCAGTCTTTGCGCTGACCCGATTTATATTGCGCTTTATCCATTTTAATTCCCTATCCGGTGATATTTGTACAATATTTCTATAAAAATAAGCTGTTGTATTTAATATCAATTATGTTGAAAACAAGACAAGACCCCAACCCTGTCATATACTGAATTACAAACTTTCATGAGACAGGTTATGCAGAAAGCACCCACCAGGTCATATGATGACATATTATGTTACTGCTATGACATCAGTTATGGCAAAGTTCTGGGTGAAATTGAGGAACTCGGCTATAGCACCTCAAGAACCTATGTAGAACAACAAACCAAATCAGGTGATTGTGCCTGTAAAACCAAAAACCCTTCTGGAAAATGCTGTCTTAAGGATTTCCCGGATGACCGGATAGATGGATAAAAGACTACTCACACTCCTTGTTGTCGCCATCTTCTTTCTGTCCTTTCTGTTTTCGCTTGACCCGATTCCACAAGATCCGGCCTATCACCTGTTTGCTGATAATCGCGATTTTCTTTCTATTCCCAATACCTGGGATGTACTATCCAATATTGCATTCCTGATTGTCGGCCTGGCCGGCATAAAACTGGTGTCTCACTCCGGTATAAAACGTCATCTCCAGTATTTTATATTTTTTGTTGGCGTCACTCTTACTGCATTCGGCTCTGCTTACTATCATTTGTCTCCTGACAACAACACCCTGTTCTGGGACAGGCTTCCGATGACCATTGCCTTTATGGCCTTTTTCTCTTCCATTATTTATGAATGTATTAATCAACAATCAGGCAAAAAACTGTTGATACCTTTATTGGTCACCGGTATTACCAGCATTGTCTACTGGCTCTGGACAGAACAGAATGGACAGGGAGACTTACGTTTTTATGCCTCGGTTCAGTTTTTACCTATGATCCTGATACCGCTTGTACTTGTGCTTTATAAACCGGATAAAAAATATGCCGGTTATATTATTTCACTCATTGTTTTCTACGCAGTCTCAAAAATATTTGAATATTATGATCGTGAAATATTTGAGTTGACACAATTTGTCAGCGGACACACATTGAAGCATTTGTCTGCCGCCACAGGAACTGCGATGATATTGTCCCTGTTTGTATATCGTTATACACTTGAAAACCGTCGATAATTTAAACAGGAGTGAGAATGAAATCTGTTTTTAAATCATTGTTCGCCATTGTACTGGTTTTTCAGTTAGCTGCATGTGGATCAAAAATAACTGAAGACAATTATAAAAAAATAAAAAATGGAATGAGTGAAGATGAAGTGGTTGATATTCTGGGTAAACCAACAGAAAGGAATTCTTCCGGCATTGGCTCATTAACCACTACCGGTATGGCTTGGCAGGGTGAGAAGATTTCCATTAACGTACAACTGGTCAATAACAAAGTACAGCTGAAAAACTACTCGCATAACTAGAGCGGGAATTCATTTCGTATTAATCATAAAAAAACCCCTGTGCCGCTACCGGTACAGGGGTTTTATGATGTCTTGATTACTCGGGTATCTTTATTACTTGGCCGAGTGACCTGACATCTTGATTTCTACTTTCTCGTCATCCTTCAAACTGCCGTAGTAAGCACGGAGAATTGTCAGAACTTCAGGACGGGAGAACTTATCAGATACTTCACCGCCTTCGGACAATGCCTTACGCAGTTTTGTACCGGATAACAGGATACGATCATCTCCTTCATGTGGACATGTCTTCATTGATGCCATGCCATCACACTTGTTACACCAGAAGGTCCAGTCAATCTTGAGTGGATCAGTTTCCAGTGCATCAGCAGGAATTTCATCGAAAATAGTATGTGCATCAAACGGACCATAGTAGTCACCAACACCGGCATGGTCACGACCAACGATTTGATGTGAACAACCATAGTTTTGACGGAACAGTGCGTGCAACAATGCTTCACGTGGACCGGCATAACGCATATCCAGCGGGTAACCGGCCTGGATAACTGTGTTTGGTGCAAAATATTTTTCAATCAATGTACCGATTGCATTGCTGCGTACATCAGCAGGAATATCACCTGGCTTCAACTTGCCTAACAGAGAGTGAATCAAAACACCGTCGAGTGTTTCAATCGCAATCTTGGCAAGATATTCGTGTGAACGGTGCATTGGGTTACGAGTCTGGAATGCAGCAACTGAAGACCAGCCACGTTTTTTAAATTCAGCACGGGTTTGTGCAGGTGTCATGAACTGATCACCGTATGCTTCAGGGAAACCACCTTGCGACAGAACCTTGATAGGACCGGCCAGATTAACTGCACCCTGTTCCATAACCATTTTCACACCGGGGTGTTCCATGTCAGTCGTCTTGTAGACCTGCATGCATTCATGAGCCTTGTCGATGCTGTATTTTTCAGTCACCTTCATGGTTGCCATGATTTCATCACTTTCGGCATTAACCAGTGCAATTTCCTCACCTTCGGAAATGCCCTTGGCAGTTACTTCATCGGTAGAAAGTGTGATTGGAATTGGCCAGAAAAGACCACTCGCCATCTTGTAGCCATCACATACACCCTGCCAGTCAGCATGGGTCATAAAGCCATCAAGAGGAGTAAAACCACCGATACCCATCATGATGATGTCACCGGTTTCACGAGAACTTGTTTTAACCTGTTTTAAACCAGCTGCCTTTTTCTTTTCTGATTCAAGTGCAGCACCTTCAAGTAATAGAGGTTTTAAGTCACCTCCACCATGTGGATTCACTAACTTTGGCATATCGCTCCTCGATGTCTTAGACGATTTTTGTTTTGTGGTACAACGGCGAGTATTTCTTAGAGTTGTTATTGTGATACCGCGTAATACCAGAATCCGGAAATTTACCGGTTTTTGCCCCTCCCATTGGGGCTTAGAGCCGTGTACCTTAATCCTTAATAGGCTGAAGTCCAAGCAGTAATAACTTTAGTATCCATAAACCATGTTTATCAGGATATTCCGAGATCAATTACTGATTTTGGAATTCTTTTTTTTATATATAAAACAATTAGTTATATTTGCGACATTAGGGGCTCTTAATTTCCTCCAATATTCACTAAATACCAACTGAATAGGTCAGTTTTTGGCTAATACCAGACTTAGCTATCGAGACGGATGCCCTTTGTATCAATCAGTGGTGCTGAGCCGGAGCGCAGGCTGGTTTTCAGTTTCTGCATTACCTTCATCGCGGTGATGCGATAGGCAGTCAACTTGCCACCATAAATGCTTAGCAGGCGTGGAGACCGATCCCGATCGGTTATCAATCGGGTATCTCGTGATCGGGAAAACGGGTGTCCCTCTTCATGCGGCAACACCCGCAGTCCGGCAAAACTGTCCAGTACCGGTTTACCTTGATAGTGGGGAAAATAGTGGATCAGGGTTTTTAATAAATAATCAATTTCGCTATCCAGTGGCTGGACTTGCCCGGGATCACCGCTGTAGCTGGTCTCTGTGGTACCGACGAGTGTATTGCCTTTCCATGGCATAACAAAAACAGCACGGTGGTCAGTCGGTGCCTCAATATAATAAACACCTTGAGTCAGTTCCCCCGGCAACACAATGTGTGTCCCTTGCACCAGTTCGATAGATAACGGTATGTGTGGTTCATTGAATTTCGTCAGCACCTGATTTACCCAGGGGCCGGCAGCATTCACCACCACACTCGCACGGGATTGATGTGTTTCCCCGTTTTGTCGGTAATGTACGGTGACACCTTGCTCATCTATGTCGGCATTCACAAATTCACATGGCATCATCAACTGCGCACCATGTTGTACTGCCGAATTCATTACTGCACGCGTAAGTAATACATCGTCTGTTTGTGCATCCTGATAACGAAATACCTTTTGCAGATTTTTGGTTTCAAGACCATCCAGTGTTTGCCAATCCTGTCGGGCGACTGTCCCAAACCGGCCTGATGAATGAAATGAATTCAGTAATGCATATAAACTCAAACCGGTACGCAGTTGCCAGGGACGTCTGCGTGTTTCCGGAAAGACCGGAATATAAAAAGGCACCAGTTTTACCAGATGTGGTGCATTACGTAATAACAGTGTTCGTTCCTGCAAACATTCCTTTACCAGTGATAAATGTAAATTTTCCAGATAACGCAAACCGCCATGAATCAACTTGCTTGAACGTGATGATGTACCACTTGCAATCGTATTCTGTTCCAGAACCAGTACCGAATAACCATTGACTGCCAGCGCCTGTGCCACACCTGCACCGTGTATGCCGGCGCCAATAACAACGACATCATATTTTTTTTCAATCAAGGCAATTCCTTTTTGCCAGTTCCGGATGTCGCAACATATCACCTACTGCCATGGTTTCAATCATGGATGCCCCCTTTCCGGCCAGCTCCAATGCCAGTTCCGGATCGGTGACTTCATACAGACACCACTGCCAGTCACCCGACCACATTGGTTTTGTTTCATCTGGCAGTTTTTTGTAATTGCAAAACAGATACCCCGGCATCAATGATTGTGCACACTGCATGGACTGCTTGTTCCATTCCCTTATTACCCAGCCAATCGGTACTGAATGATTAATATGTGTATAACGCAAGGCAGCATCATCAAATGAAATCAGTACAATGCGATCCTTGATCGGCTCAATAATTTTCATTACTGCATCGACCATCATATAGGCACCAAAATGCGCCAGACTTTCTTCCTTTAGCTCGATGAAAGCAGTCACGCTCGGCCATTGCTTCATCAGATCAACAAATTGAAAAAGGGTGGGGACAGGTTCACTTCCGAACTTATCACCAAACCGATCTGATTCGCTGGCATGAAAGTTTGAAAGCAGACTTAATGAAAGTTCATGCACTTTTCCGGAACGACCGGTTGTTCTTTGCAGATCTTCATCATGCAATAACACCGGAATGCCGTCTGATGTCATTTGCAGATCAATTTCAATATAGCAACTGCCTGCCTGCAAGGCCGCTGTCACAGCCGACA
Source organism: Gammaproteobacteria bacterium (assembly GCA_029882995.1). Taxonomy (GTDB): domain Bacteria; phylum Pseudomonadota; class Gammaproteobacteria; order DAOVJZ01; family DAOVJZ01; genus DAOVJZ01. Next base: position 5,902 of record JAOUJV010000047.1, read on the forward strand.
GGGAATTTTCAGGGTAACAGCTGGCATATCCTCTGTGCGCGATCAGAAAAGGTATTTCCATATCAGAGAAGCATACTCCTTCAAGTATCTATTGAAGGAATACTAGATCATATACAGGCTACTGGTAGCGATTTTATGTAAATTCTGTATCAAATTGACATCTTTTCTCAGAATATAGTCGGGTTTGATTAAATCAGAAGTGGAGATATTGTCTCTGGATGTTAATAAAATGGTTTTTAAATCTTTCGAGGGAGATTTTGACATCTTGATAGCGGCAATCAAGCCAATACCATTCAGGGTCTTTACTTCCATTGAGGTGATCAACATATCAAACTTACTATGCAATAACAGTTCCAGCGCCTGAAAGCCATCATCCATAATTGATATGCGTAGTGGCATATCTTCCAATGCCTGAAAACACAGTTTTCCTGTATACTTCGAGTCCTCTACAATCAATACATTGTGTTCACCTGTAAAAATATTGCCGCACAATGTTTCCAGCATATTTTCAATACTGGTAAATTTTTCATCATTACTATTTATTGAATCCAGTGCCTTACGCAACAAGTCAACAAACTTGAGCCAGTTTTCAAATAATGTATCACTGAAACGGGAAACCTTTCCGTCTACAAGATTTAGTTGATCTTCCAGTTGATGACAAATACGCGTGATAATATTCAGACCATGTGTGCCAGCAGTACCCTTCATGCTATGCACCTTTCTGAATAACTCCTGAAAATTATCAGTAAAGTTATCCTTGTCTTTTAATGCAAAAATCATTTGCTCAAGTTCATCAAACTGAGCAGACAAGTCACTGATATAGGTATTACGCAGATCCAGTAACAGTTTCTGTGCATAAGTCAGATTGGTTTCGGATGCTTTTTTTGCTGGCATATCCCTGCAAGACCAAGATGAATAAAATTATTTTACTTATCCTGATTCGGCATATTTACGCAAAAATAAACCATTATTTGAATGCGGTTTGGGATCAATTCCTGATCTTACTTACCGACTAGTCTTCGGTTGATTTCTTTAGTTCTGCTGTTATTTTTTTCAGTGGAACAACGACACCCTGATTAATCCCTTCACAGCGCTTCGCTTCATTACGCCACCCTGCGCGGGTCTCGACGATCTCGGGCCACCACGGGTAGGTCCGGCACTGTACCGGCCTGACGGAATAAATACGGCACTTTCCTGAGCCATCCAGAAAACTGCAATGACCTGCCGGCATCATGCGTATACCAAAACTGCTCGTGTCCAGACGCACCAGATAGCGGCGCCGGAACCAGGCCTCTGAAATATCAAGGAAGCGCTGGATCTTGCCCAGCTCACGCGAGGATGCATAGATGTAATATTGCGCAGGATTGCCCCGGCAACAGTCTCCACAACCGGTACATTCAAATCTGAGCTTGCCTGTTTTATAGAACATACTGGATTATCATATATTTCAATAAGTTACACAAATTGCTGAGCCTGATGGCTATTTTTTGGACATTAATCGATCAAACCCCTCAAGAATCCCGTAAAAAAGTCGAAATATTATAGTGATAGCTCTGTATTCTTTTAGTCTATCTGGATAGTAAGTATATCTCATTGATATTAGAGAATTTATAATGTTAAGACTCACAGTCGCTTTTCTGGTTTTACTGGTTTTTTCAGCTGCCGCATTCGATAGAGATGCATCTGCCCAAAAGGTAGAAACATTTTCATCTGCTGATACCTCTACCAACGTCAGCCTACGCCAGTAAAAACTTGTTCTTTTTCCACTGACAGTGCATCGCACTGACGGATAACTATTTTTCAGTGATTCCCCAACCTGACCGATACCATACTAAACTTGTTTTTCTAATTATAATTTGATCAGGAAGATCATGAGTCAGGAAGAAACAACAGAAAATCAGCCTCATGTACTGGTCGTGGATGATTCACGTCTGATGCGTGTTGCAGTGAAAAAAATTCTTAAAAAAGATTACCGTCTTACTGAAGCTGAAGATGGTGAGGAAGGCTGGGACAAGTTATCAAAAGATGATTCCATTCAGGTTGTGATTTCTGATCTTTCCATGCCCAATATGGATGGTTTTGGATTACTGGAAAAAATTCGAACTTCTTCTGATGCAAGAATAAAGGACATTCCTGTCATCATTATTACCGGTGTGGAAGATGATGATATCACCAGAACACGTGCGCTGGATTGCGGTGCTTCCGATTTTGTCACCAAACCATTTGACTCTGTCCAACTACTGGCACGCACCAAGGCACATGCACAGCATGGTCAGACTTCACGCAAACTGACTGAAGTTTCCAGTGAGCTTGAAAAAAATACCATTATTGATCCACTGACCGGTCTGGCAAATAAACGCCATTTTATGACCAAGGGTGCAGAGTGCACTGCATTTTCAAAAAGACATAATGCGCCGGTTTCAATCCTGCGCCTTGATATAGACAAGTTTGAAAGTTTTTTTGTCAAATTCGGGCGTCATGCAGCTGATGCTGCCATTAAATCAATCGCAAGCATTCTTCTGTCCAGCTTGCGAAAGGAAGACGCTGCTGCGCGTATTGGTCTGGCAAAATTTGCTCTTATTCTGGTTAACTCAAACCCGTTGGGTGTTTCCAATCTGGCAAAACGGATTCAATCAGAAATAGGGGAACTGGGCTTTGGTTTTAAGGAAAGCCCGGTTCGCCTGACAGTCAGCATTGGCATTTCCTCTACTGAAGTTATGTCCGATAACGATTTTGAAAAACTGATCGATATGGTAGAAGAACAGCTTGCTATTGCTCATAACAAAGGAGGCAATACCATTGAGTTTGCGAAAGATGGTATTGCAGAAACGACACCATCCGCTGTTTCTCAATCTGAAGATCCTGTTCCTGTTCAAACCGATGAAATAGTATCTGATGAACCTCCAGATCTGGAAACAGCCGTTGTGATGGCAACCGATAAAAATCAACAGGAAACGCTGGTTCCACACATCAAGATAATATTGAAAAAGATATTACCCTTGCTGGAATTTTGTAATGAACGTATGGGACTGGATATTGATGAGATAATCGAAAAACTCAAATCACGCCTGTAGAAATTATACTACCTGCAAACGATTTGATATTGCCGGCTTTATCTTGTTGTAAAGTTCACGCAGAGCTTTCTCGGTTGTTTCCCAGTCCATACAGGCATCCGTTACCGACACCCCGTACTTCAGTTTGGAATGATCTTCAGGAATAGACTGACTGCCGGCATGCAAGTGACTTTCCAGCATGAAACCAATGATGGATTTATTGCCACTCAATATTTGTTGTGTGCAATCCGCCATAACTGCCGGTTGTCTTGACGGATCTTTCATTGAGTTACCATGATTGCAATCAATCACAATATTGGCAGGCAAGCCTGCCTTTGACAGTGCGTCTTCACAACGTTTAACACTTTCAGTGTCATAGTTTGGTTTACCGCCACCGCCACGCAATACGACATGACCGTAGGCATTACCCTTGGTACGGAAAACAGCACAACGTCCTTCCTGTGTGATCCCCAGAAAATGATGCGGGCTGGAAACAGAGTGCATCGCATTAATTGCAACTTCAAGACTGCCATCAGTTCCATTTTTAAAACCAACCGGCGCTGACAAACCACTGGCCATTTCCCGATGCGTTTGTGATTCTGTTGTACGTGCACCAATCGCTGTCCATGTAATCAAATCCGCCAGATACTGCGGCATGATCGGATCAAGTGCTTCTGTCGCAGCAGGCAATCCGGTTTCAGCGATATCGCGCAACAAGCCACGTGCCAATGACAAACCCTTTTCGATATGGAAGGAATCGTCCATATCCGGATCATTAATCAAGCCTTTCCATCCAACCGAAGTACGTGGCTTTTCAAAATACACACGCATAATCAGCAATAGCGTATCGTCCAGTTCATCAGCCAGCTCTTTCAACCTGCCGGCATATTCCATGGCTGCCTTGGGATCGTGAATTGAGCATGGCCCGACTACCACAAACAAACGGGGATCCTGACGATCCAGAATCCGGTATACAGCCTCACGTCCGGCCAAAACTGTGTTGCGGGCCGATTCGGTCAACGGGATGTCTTGCTTCACCTTCTCCGGTGTGGGCAATAAATCCTGTGACAGGACATTGATATTATCTATTTGCTCGTATGACATGAGATTGCCTAAAACAGCCTGAAAAACAGACACCTGCTCGAAAAAGGGGGCTATTCTAGCATAAAGGCTGGTACAAAAACCGTAGTTTGGTGCCTATTCAGGGGTATGGAGTGCATCCAACAGGCTGACAGAGAGCAGGGTCTGTCTGTCCTGAAAGTCCCCCATACGAGCCTGAAACTGACCCGCTGCCCTGTCCTTGAAGAAATAGCGCAGTGTTTGCTCCACAACAGGAAAGGCCAGTTGATCCCAGGGAATGTCCTTCTCTTCAAACAGGGCAACTTCAAGGCTCTCTTCACCAGCACCAAAATCCAGATTTTGCAAACGGCTACGAAACAGCATATAGACCTGATTAATGTGGATCAGGTTAAACACTGTATAGAGCGATGTGATCTCCACATCTGCTTTGGCCTCTTCCATTGCTTCACGCATGGCGGCCTGAGTTGTGGACTCCCTGTTTTCCATAAAACCGGCGGGCAATGTCCAGAGACCGTAACGTGGTTCAATCGCTCGTTTGCACAACAGCACCTTGTCTTCCCATTCAGGAATACAACCGGCGACAATTTTCGGATTTTCATAATGAATCGTTGCACAAGATCCGCAAACATAACGCGGCATGTTGTCCCCTTGCGGGATTTTGAGTGTGACTTTCTCACCACATTGATTACAGAAATTCATTTTTATGCCCGTCTATATAAAAAGCTAATTTAAAATATCCAGCGCCAAAAATAAACGTAAAATTACTTTTTATCTGTTTTTCTCTTGGCTGGTACAAGTTGATGAAACAGGCTTGATTCGCGTTTGTAAAAACCCTCGGTATGGAGAGAGTCTTCCAGTTTCAGGTATTCATAATCCAGATGATGACAGAGCTCATGCAGGACTGTCCTTAAAAAGGATCGGAATGCAACAACCTTACGCTTTTTTGCTGTGCGCATCCAGACATGAATAAGCGCCTGCTTCCGTCCTTCTGACGGTGTATACAATCCATGCAGTTCGCCCCAGTCATCATGCGGTCTGGCGGCAAAGACTTTTATTCTTGCCGGCGGCACATCCAGTATTGATATTAAATACCGTATCAATTCCCGACATGCGATTTCCGTTTCAACACGTTTTTCATTTTTAAGGGCTGACTCGATTTTTTTAACTCTACCCTTCAGACCTCGTGTTGTTGGCAGGCGAATAGCATGAATAACATCGCTCGCACGATAGATTTGTTTTTGTTTTTTGGACAAACGATTGTAATAGGAAAAAACCATATTGACTCAGAATATTGAAACAATCCTGAACATGGTATTTTTTATGGCTGGTGATTACAACAGGATATGAAGCCGAATTTATCAGCCTTCGGCACGTTTGTTGGCATACATATTGAGATATTCGCCCATGACTTTTTCACTTTCTTTTTCAAGTACTTCTTTTTCCTGTTCAACTTTTTCAAAATCCAGTTTGAGTTTATCGTACTTGTCCTTGAGCTTCCTGTTGTCTTCTTTGAGGTTATCTATTTTTCTTTCCAGTGCCTGCTCCTGCTCGGTACTGATACTTGAGCTGGATGCCTGTACATATTCAGAAACTGTCGTACAGCAAGAGTTTATAATTTCCTCGACCGGCTTATTCGCTTCTGCCAATGCCTTGGTTTCACCTTGAATAAATATGCGGAAAAAAACTGCATAAAGTGATTCTTCAAGTTTAATGAGGCGTTCAGCAATAATCTCGGCCTCGGTTTTTTCAAGACCAAATTTTTCAATAAACAGGCTGGCACGGTTTTCCTTACATTCATCACGTGTTGCGCGCAAATTTCTGACAAAAGCGCGCGCCATTGCACGTTCGTTCTTGTCACTCGACAAGCGCATAAACATCGCCGCTGTGTAGATCGCCAGACACAGCGTCACAATAACTGCGATAAACAATAGAACTGTGATGACCAAATTCATGCCTTATCCTTTTGCACCCGACCATTCGGGCCGAAAACAGCTATTAAATCAATTACCTAATAGATATAGCGGTAAAAATAACCAAATCTTGAGGTACCATACATCAATACAGATCCTGTAACCTATTGATATTATTGATTTATATTTTTACGTCTTGGATTTAATGGGTTCGATTCACACAGACGGTGACAGATATGCGATTATTCGTACACTTTCTGATAATTAAAAACTTTGGAGAATTTTAATGAAATACGGAATTACGACCTTTGTGATAGGCCTTCTACTGACCGGACATGCACTGGCTGCTGACGGGGATGATGAAAAAATGAAGCAGGATTTCAGTTATGCGGTTGGCTATCAAATTGGTATGGGACTGAAAAATGACGGCATTGATATCAATAAAGAATCCATGATGAACGGGATTGAAGACGTGATGAAGGGAAAATCTCCACGAATCAGTCAGGAACGTATTCAGCAAGTCATGCATGCACAACAACAAAAACAACTCAAGCAACACATGGCGATGGCAAGTAAAAATAAAAAAGCCAGTGATGACTTTATGAAAAAAACAAAGGATACAAAAGGCATCACCGCTTTACCCAGTGGTGTACTTTATACGGTTCTGAAAGACGGTGCCGGTCAAAAACCAAAGTCGACTGACAGTGTTGTTGCGCATTATCGCGGCACTCTGATTAACGGCACAGAGTTTGACAGTTCCTATAAACGTGACAAGCCGGCCACCTTCTCGGTAAATGGTGTTATCAAAGGCTGGCAGGAAATATTACAGCTCATGAAGGTCGGTTCAAAATGGAAGGTCTGGATCCCGCCACATCTTGCCTACGGCGAACAGGGTGCAGGCAAGGCCATTGGACCAAATGAAGCACTGATATTTGAAATTGAGTTACTGGATATCAAAAATAATTAATGTTCACGCGTCGCCAGAAATTCCACTTCTGGCGCACGCTCTTTTGCCAGATTCAGATTTACCATAGTAGGCGCCAGATAGGTCAGGCTACCACCACTATCGATAGCAAGATTGGTTTCATTCTTCTTGCGAAATGCTTCCATTATTTTTTCATCATCACACTGTACCCAGTGGGCAGTTGCTACCTGTACCGGTTCGTATTTACATTCAACGCCATATTCATCTTTCAGACGATAGGCAACCACATCAAACTGCAATAAACCAACAGCACCCAGTATCAAATCGTTACTGGCCAGCGGGCGAAACACCTGGGTAGCACCTTCTTCGCTAAGTTGATCAAGTCCCTTTTGCAAGGCCTTCATACGCAGTGGATCATTTAAAATTACACGACGAAAAAGTTCCGGCGCAAAATTGGGAATACCGCTGAATTTAAGTTCTTCTCCCTGAGTAAAGGTATCACCAATCCGGATCGTGCCATGATTATGCAAACCGATTATGTCACCGGAGTAGGCAATATCAACATGTTCACGATCACGAGCAAGAAAGGTGATGGCATTGGCAATCTGTACGTTACGTCCAATTCGCACCTGATGCATTTTCATACCGCTGGTGTATTTCCCGGAAGTAATGCGCATAAAGGCAATTCGATCACGGTGTTGCGGATCCATATTTGCCTGAATCTTGAATACAAAACCGGAAAACTGTTCTTCTTCTGCCTTGACTATACGCGTACTGGTTTCCCTGTCACGAGGAGATGGTGCCATTTCAACAAAGCTGTCCAGTAATTCTTTTATGCCAAAATTATTGATCGCTGAACCAAAAAAGACCGGTGTCAGTTTACCTTGCAAATAGGCATCAACACTGAATTCATGTGAAGCACCCTTAACAAGTTCAATCTCGTCGCGCAGTTCCTGCGCCTGATCTTCCAGTATTTCATCCAGTCTTGGATTATCCAGTCCGGCAATGATTTCACCTTCCTGAATCTTGCCCTGATGCGTTGCACTAAAAAGGTGTACGCAGTTATTTAATAAATGATACACACCACGAAAACGCTTGCCGCTGCCAATCGGCCATGTCATGGGTGTGCACTGTATTTTTAAAATTGATTCAATTTCATCCATCAGCTCTACCGGATCACGGCTTTCACGATCGAGCTTGTTAATGAATGTCATGATGGGTGTATCACGTAGACGGCATACATCCATCAGTTTAATAGTACGGTCTTCTACACCCTTGGCACTGTCAATGACCATGAGCGCTGAATCAACTGCCGTTAGTGTGCGGTAGGTGTCTTCCGAAAAGTCTTCATGACCGGGAGTATCAAGCAGGTTCACCATGCGCCCGTTGTACGGAAACTGCATCACTGATGAGGTCACTGAAATGCCACGTTGTTTTTCCAGTTCCATCCAGTCTGAAGTAGCATGACGCGCCGCCTTGCGTCCCTTAACAGTACCGGCAAGCTGAATGGCACCACCAAACAACAGCAATTTTTCCGTTAATGTGGTTTTACCCGCATCCGGATGGGAAATAATGGCAAAGGTGCGTCTGAGCCTGATTTGCTCAACAATTTCACTCATGACTGGAAATAACTACTCGTTTCTGAAAGCCCGCGATTATACAGGATTGCGGGGAGTTGGATAATCAATATCAGTTGGTTAAACGTTCAAATACCAGGGTCGCATTGGTTCCACCAAAGCCAAAGCTGTTGGACATGACTGTGTCCAGTTTTGCATTATCAATGCGTTCCCTGACAATCGGCATACCTTCTGCCTTGGGGTCAAGGTTGGAGATATTGGGTGATGCCGCAATGAAGCCAGCCTCCTGCATAATCAACGAATAAATCGCTTCATTTACACCGGCGGCACCAAGTGCATGACCAGTTAATGACTTGGTTGAAGCAATATTGGGCACATTGTTTCCAAAGGCTTCCTTAATGGCTTCAAGTTCACGCATGTCACCGACCGGTGTACTGGTGCCATGGGCATTAATGTAATCGACCTTGCCTTTTGTGGTCGACAATGCCTGTTGCATACAACGTACTGCACCTTCGCCGGAAGGCTGAACCATATCGTACCCGTCTGATGTGGCACCATAACCGGTCAGCTCGGCATAAATTTTTGCACCGCGCGCCCTGGCATGTTCGAGTTCTTCAAGCACTACCACACCGCCGCCGCCGGAAATAACAAAACCGTCCCGATCGGCGTCATAGGCACGTGATGCTATTTGTGGTGTGTCATTATATTTTGAAGACAACGCACCCATGGCATCAAACATCGCCGACATGGACCAGTGCACTTCTTCACCGCCACCTGCAAACACCATGTCCTGTTTACCCAACTGAATCAGCTCTGATGCATTACCAATACAATGCGCACTGGTGGCACAGGCGGAACTAATAGAATAATTTACGCCCTTGATTTTAAATGGCGTTGCAAGACAGGCGGATGTGGTACTCGACATGGTACGCGTTACCATGTAGGGACCAATTCTTTTTATGCCTTTTTGACGAGCTGTATCAGCAGTGATGACAACGTTATCAGTCGATGCACCACCAGACCCCATGATCAGGCCTACTTTTGGATTAGAATATTGTTCTTCAGATAAACCAGCGTCATCAATCGCCTGTTGCATGGCAACATAATTATATGCTGCTGTATCACTCATAAAACGTTTCAGTTTGCGATCAATGAGTGCGTCAAGATCGATGCGCACAGGACCGTACACATGAGAGCGAAATCCCATGTCGGCATATTCCTGACTGAATTCAATACCGGAACGACCTTCCCTGAGTGACTCAAGCACTTCCTGCTTGTTGTTACCGATACTGGAAACAATCCCCAGTCCTGTTACAACAACCCTTCTCAAAATTATTGCCCCTGAAAATCGGCGTCTTCAGTAAATAAACCAACACGCAGATTTTTTGCAGAATAGATTTCCTTGCCATCTACTTCCATGATTGCGTCCGCTATCCCCATATACAACTTACGCATGATGACCCTTTTCAGGCTTATAC
>JAOUJV010000048.1 GCA_029882995.1 Gammaproteobacteria bacterium
CGCCGGCAATACGCGCTGATTCCTTACCACCCTTGAACACGGCCAATGTTGGAATACTACGAATCCCGAATTGTCCCGCCAATGCCTGTTCAGCCTCGGTATTCACTTTCGCCAGAACCACTCGCGGTGACACCTCACCTGCGACCTGCTCAAATACCGGTGCCATCATCTTGCATGGCCCACACCATGGTGCCCAGAAATCCACTACTACCGGCAAATCTGATTTAGCGACAAAACGGGAAAAATTCTGACTGTTCAACTCCACCGGCTTCCCCATAAATAACTCCTGCTTGCACCCGCCGCACTTCGGTCCATCAACAAGACGATCTTCAGGAATACGATTAATCTGCCCGCATTGCGGACACACGACATGCTTGGACATAAAATTCACCCTTGAAAATACATTGAGTGATATATGGGGATGATTGGGGAAAATTCAAATTGGGATTTTTAGCCCAAATGAAATCGGAAAATAATAATACCCTAGTGCTCCCCCCTGGAAACAAGAAACTCACTGTATTGTTTGTCTGTTCCCTGAATATGATTGACCAGCCAATCCTGTAAATAGCGTAACAGGTTTTTTGATACTTCTGTGCTGTTGGAATCAAACTGTTCCTGAAATTCGTTTATTTTTACTTTTATGGCTTCATGTTGTGCAAGATGAGATTCATAATCAGGGAAGTTGTGTTTTTTCATTAGATCTTCTTCCCTTTTAAAATGTGTCAATGTGTAATCTTTCAGTTCTTCCAGAATGCGTTTTGCCTCTTCACTACCTCTGGTCTTGTTTAACGCGGTGTACATTTCCATCATGAGTGCAAACAGTTTCTTATGTTCTTCATCCAGTTTGGCAACACCCACACTGTAGGCCGGTTTCCATGCATAATGTTTTTCCAGAAAAGTGTTTTTTACAATCAGGACAATAGGTACCAGAATGAGGGATAGCAGCCCTTTCTCAATTCCCCATATATAAAAGATGAGCACAAATAAAGGAATAATGAAGAGCAGCCATATCATCCATTCCATTGCTTCAATTTTCAGTTTCATATTCTCTCCAGTTATGTTTCTTTGAATTTTATTGGAAAGTGATGTAGCGGGAGAGAGAAAATCATTTCTCCTCTTTCAGTCTCAACATTCTATGGAAAATAACCTTGTTTGCCTATTGGAAATTTTTTCTTTTGTAAGTAGTTGAATGTTATGTTATTCAAATTTAGACTAATTCTGAACAGTGAAGGCTCGGACTTTATTGGCCCGCTACCATCATGCTATCTACCAGTATGGAACCGGTAAAAATATTACCACGGGTTTCGATGTCGTTACTGATTGTAACAATTTTTTTAAACATGTCTCTCAGGTTGCCGGCAATGGTTATTTCTTCTACCGGCCGGGTGATTTCACCATTTTCAATCAGGAATCCGGCGGCACCCCGTGAGTAGTCGCCGGTCACAATGTTAATGCCTTGCCCCATGAGTTCTGTCACAAACAAACCATTGCCGATCTTTTTAAACAAGTCATTCTGAGTCAAATCACTGTGGGTAATAAACAGATTGTGTACACCGCCTGCATTACCGGTGGTTTGCAGGTTCAGTTTGCGTGCCGAATAACTGTTGAGTACATAGCTTTGCAGAACGCCATCAATGATATAGTCACGCGCGGTTGTTGCCACACCTTCATTGTCGAAAGGGGTACTACCAAGTCCACCTATTAAGTGTGGTCGTTCATCAATGCGAATGAATTCAGGGAAAATGGATTCACCTAATGTGTCTTTCAGAAATGATGAATCACGGTACAGACTATTACCGTTGATCGCACGCAGGAAATGTGAAATCAAACCGGTAGCCATATCAGCAGAAAATATCACTGGCATTTGTGTGGTGGCAATAGGGCTTGCACCTAAACGACCAAGTGCACGCTCTGCTGCCTTTCGACCAACCGATGTTAATGCTTCAAGATCTTCATGTTTACGTGCCACCGTATACCAGTAGTTGCTTTGCATTTTGTCGCCTTCACTGGCGATGACTGAGCAACTCAGGCTATGTCGGCTGGCTGGATAGGAAGCAATAAATCCATGTGAGTTCCCATAACCGCGAATTCCCTGATGCGAATCTATGGTGGCACCTTCAGAGTTGGTTATACGTTTGTCCGTATTGAGTGCAGCGGCTTCACATTCCTTGGTAATTTCTATTGCACGCTCGGCACTCAATGACCATGGATGGGACAAATCCAGATCCGGAATATTTTTTGCCATCAGTTCAGCATCTGCCAGACCGGAAAACGGATCTTCTGTTGTATGACGTGCAATACTGCAAGCTGCCTTGACGGTATCAATAACAGCATTGTCACTGAAATCACTGGTACTGGCAGAACCCTTGCACTGACCAAAATAGACTGTCACACCCATGCTTTTATCACGCGTATGTTCAATGGTCTCAACATCACCCATACGGGATGTCACCGAAAGACCGGCATCCATGTGCGCATCAGCCTCGGCTGAACTGGCGCCCTGCTTTCTGGCTTCTTCCAGGACACGTTCAATCACTGATTCAAGTCGGGACTGATCTTCGCGATCACTAAATACAACAGGCATGTCCATTTTTTTTCCTAACTAAAATATTCATCAAAAAACAATTTTATTTATTGAAAAACTGTTCATAAGCTCCTCAAGTGGATGATGACAAGGCGAAAAGAAACGAGAATGCGGAGTTTACAGACAAGTAAATGAGCAAATTCGAGTTTCTTTTCAACACAGTCAGCACCGCTTCAGGGACTTATGAGGCGGTTCCGCCTACTGTCATGTTATTGATCTTAAGCGTTGGCTGACCAACCCCAACAGGCACGCTTTGCCCTTCCTTGCCGCAGGTACCGACACCCTCATCCAGTTGCAGGTTATTACCCACCATGGATACCTGCATCATGCTTTCCGGCCCATTACCGATTAATGTCGCCCCTTTAACCGGTCGCGTAACTTTACCGTCTTCAATCAGATAGGCTTCACTGGCCGAGAACACAAATTTACCGCTGGTTATATCTACCTGACCACCGGCAAAGTTAACGGCATACAACCCTTTTTTAACAGAGCTAATGATCTCTTGCGGATCATGATTACCGGCCAGCATAAAGGTGTTGGTCATGCGCGGCATGGGTAAATGGGCAAATGATTCACGCCGGCCATTACCGGTTGGATTGACACCCATTAATCGCGCATTCATTTTGTCTTGCATATAACCTTTTAAAATACCATTTTCAATTAAAACCGTATTTTGGGTTTCTATGCCTTCATCATCGATATTCAATGAACCACGGCGGTTGGGCAAGGTGCCGTCATCGACAATAGTACAAAGTTCGGAAGCCACCTTCTCACCAATGCGGCCGCTGAATGCTGAACTGCCCTTGCGATTAAAATCACCTTCCAGACCATGACCGACTGCTTCATGTAACAAGACACCTGGCCAACCGGGGCCCAGTACAACCGGCATGGTGCCAGCCGGTGCATCAACTGCTTCCAGTTTTACTACCGCCTGACGTACGGCTTCACGCGCCAGTTTCAGTCCGCGATCATCTTCCAGAAAATAATCATAAGTAACACGCCCGCCAATACCGGTGCCGCCCTGTTCACGACGTCCGTTTTGTTCGGCAATAACAGATACGTTCAAACGCACCAGCGGACGCACATCGCCGGTAAAGGTACCATCGGTCGCCGCGATCAAAACCATTTCATGAACACCGGACAGGGATACAACAACCTGTTTCACACGCGGATCCTGCCTGCGTGCTTCTGCGTCGAGTGACTCGAGTAGCTTTACTTTTTCTGTTTCGGGTAATGAACCGAGTGGATCATCGGGAATATAAAGTGATTGGGAAGGTTGACCTGACCATGCCTGTAACTTGCCCTGACCACCACTACGCGCAATGGCACGTGCCGCTGTTGCTGCCTGAGTCAGTGCAGGTAAAACAATTTCATCTGAATAGGCAAAGCCGGTTTTTTCACCACTGATGGCACGCACACCGACACCCTGTTCGATATTGTAACTGCCTTCCTTGACTATGCCATCTTCCAGTACCCAGCCTTCATGACGACTGCTCTGAAAATAGAGATCAGCGCTGTCAACGGAATGGGTCATGAGTTGATCCAGCACTGACTGCAGATCGTTCTCACCCAGACCGGTTGGTGTTAATAAAACGCTACGTGCAAGCTCAAGGTTATTACTCATCAGGTACGACAGCTTATAATTCGATGCTTCAGTGCCGGGAAGTTCTGACGTGTACTGATCAACTTGTCACGATCAATTTCAGCGATCACGGCACCGGAACCCTGTTGCAGATGATTAAGTATGTTGCCCCAGGGGTCGACAATCATGCTGTTACCATGAGTTGCACGCCCGTTAACATGAAAACCGCCTTGCGCAGCGGCAATCACATAACTCAGGTTTTCAATTGCGCGGGCACGGATCAATGGCTTCCAGTGAGCCTTGCCGGTAATGGCGGTAAATGCCGAAGGCAAAGCAATAATTTCAACTCCCTTATCGATCATTTCACGAAACAGTTCCGGAAAACGCAAGTCATAACAGATAGCGAGCCCCAGTTTGCCAAACGGGGTATCAACAACCACCGTTTCAGTACCCGGTTCAATAGTGGACGACTCATTATATTTTTCACCGCTTTCTTCGATACTGACATCAAACAGATGTATCTTGTCGTAACGCGCTACTACCTTGCCTTTATCGTTATATAAAAGGCAGGCCGCCTTTACCTTTTTTGGATCTGAAGTGACCAACGGGATAGTGCCACCAACAATCCAGACTTTATGTTTCGCCGCAGTCTGTGCAAGAAAGTCCTGAATCTTGCCCTTGCCATCTTCTTCACGCACTTCGACCTTGTCCTGTTCCTTCATACCCATAATGGCGAAGTTTTCCGGTAACACAATTAACTTGGCACCGGCATCCACTGCCTGTCCGATCAAACGTCCGGCTTCAATCAGGTTTGCACCTACATTCGGTCCTGATGCCATTTGTATAGCGGCTACTTTATCTGTCATTACTGCTCCTGTTGTAACGTTGGTTCTTGTATTTGTTCCGGTTCCTGATAAAAATTTGCCTCTTCCGTTTCAAACAGAAACTCACTTGCCTGATCTTCATCGGGAGTTATCTGGATTTGTACCGATGGTAACCCAAGTGCAACGAGCTTGTCTTGCAATTCCATAATCAATCGGGTGTTATTTGTATTTTTTGGATAATGTATATGGAGCTGGCGATCCGGTTCCTGAACAAGTTCCTGCATGGATTCCAGCAGAGATGGATTATTTAATAAACTTTCCAGTGTTAGCGGTGGCAGTTTTTTTGTAACAGGTGCAATATTTTGCTCTACCGAAACATTCTGCAAATCTGTTGTCTGTTCAGGAGATTTAACTTCCTTGGCAATATACTGAGGAACACTGGCCTCTTCTGCATAAACTGCAAATAACACCAAAGCCAGGGAAAAATATAAAAGCTTTTTCATATTTCCAGATAATATCCGATATTGAATTTGATGTCAGTTAACCTTTATCAATTGGAGCCGGTGTTTTCTCAGGCTTCTTGTCTTCATCCTTGATTCGTGTAATCACAGGTTTCTCCCAGGTACCTGTTACCGTATATTCATATTTTGTTACACGACTGATTTGCTTTCTGAATAATTTTTCCGTTATGACAGCAATGGCTGCTCCCAATGGGCCGCCGGCCACGGCGCCGGCCACGGCAAAACTACCACTTAGCGTGGGTGTATACACCAATGTCTGATCATAATCTTCATCGGCCAGACCAATGCGTCCGGCAATCACAATCAGACCAGCGGGAGATTTTACAACCAGATTGTTTGTGTAGGCGTTGCCCTGATCAATCGAGAAATTTCCCCTGATGCTATCGAAAGTAAAACCTTTTTTGAACAAATCACTGAAGTCGAGTGATAAACGACGGGGAATGGCGCGTAAACTGAGCAAACCAAAAATGCGTCCTACCTTGCCGGGGTCAATATCCCGAATACGTCCTTCATCCAGATCAATGTTCATGCTCCCTTCTACTTTTTTAAGTGACCAGTCATAAGGAGAGCCATTCCATTTTGCATCAAGATTCAATATCGATTTACTACCTTCAAATTCATTTTCATAATCCAGCTGACTCAAAAGTTCGCCAAAACTTTCATGTTCTATTTTAAGATTCAGTGAGGAATTATGAATATCATTAATATATAACCAGTTCCCGCTTCCTTCAGCCTTTACTTTTGGCGAATTAAGTGTGATGTGTTTAAAGCTTAATCCATTCTCGACTTTTGCCACTTCCATATCCAGCTGCCCCAGCTCTGCATTGCCATAGGTAAAACGTTTGGCTTTGACAAACATGGTTGGGATGTCACGCGGATCAAAAGTGTCTTCCTTGCTTTCTGTTGTTGCCTTATCACTCTTATGTCTTGCAATATGTAAATGATCAGCATCCAGCAACAGTGTTAATGCACTGCCATCCGGTTTCCAGAGTGTTTGCGATTTACTGAATGTAATCCAGTTATCAATATCAATACTGGCCAGATCACCGGATAGTTTGAATAATGATTTTTCAGGCAGACTGGTGCCCTCACTTCCCAGATGAATGCCGCCACGACTGAGGGAAGTCCTGTTTTCCTTTTCTTCCAGTTCAAAGATACCGCTGATGTTCTTTCCATAAAGCATGGAAATCATTCTTGTATCCGTTGTTACCAGATCAACTTCCAGTTCCAATGTACGCGTCATTGCCGCTTCCTTGCCCAAAGGGCTTGGCAGGTTTACCCCAAGACCTGAAAGGTCAGATTCAATATGGAGTTGTCCCTTGCCTTTCCCTGAACCCCAGTCTTGCGGAAATTGTATTTTTGCTCGCCAGTCAGCATTACCCGAAAAATAAATCAGCCATGGCCAGTCATATTGTTTCATGAGTTTTTCTACTTCTACATGACCGGCAATATCCATCGTTGTGAGGCTTTCTGTTTTATTTTGCTGTTTTTCAGAATAAATATCAGCAGTAATGGGTTTATCCAGAAACACACCGGATAACCTGCTTTGGGTCACACCTTTATCTGAAAAACGGAGCAAACCATTTATCTGGTCAATTTTCAGATCATGTGCACCAACTAATGTATTGTTGATAAATTTTATACTGCCTGCTGTCGTACTGGCTTTGTCTGAAAGAGAGATGCCGAGATTCAGATTAATGTTGCATTTGCCTTTGACTTCTTTTTCCGGTAGCAAGTTGGCGAATTTTTTATTGAGAGGGCTTTGTCTCAGAAAGGCAATACCATCGCGTGTTGTGGAATCCACCTTACCCTTGATATTCAACACAGGATGATTTGAACTGAGTATTGGAATCGAAATCTTCGTTTCAAGAATATCCGCATCAAATATTTTTCCTGCTGCCACATCAATGTTCATGCTATTACCGCTGAAAACCACCTGTGCCTCTATTTGGTCAATACGCGGCCAGTCTTGCATGTAGTCAAGTAATGCATTTTCGATAGTAAAATCGACCTTGAATTTCCCATTATTCTTTTCAAACGGAAAATCTTTTACCTGCCCCTTGAAAACAGCTGTCCCCGTTTTTACTTGTCCACTGATAATGGAGCGGTCCAGCCACTTAACGACACGATCCGGCATAATAACAACCGGCAGATAGGAATAAACCTGTTCGGCATTACCATTCCTGAAACTGGCTTTAATATCGAGATAAGGGCTGGTGTTTTCTTCAATACGTACCAGTGCCTTGACCTGCATTTCCAGATCCTTGCCTGCCAGATCTATTTCACTGGTCGTGATTTCCCACGCCTTGCCCTTACGTGCCCAGTCAATTCGGCCTTCCATTTCCCTGATTGGCCATGACTTGCGAAACACACGCGGAATATTGACCTCGACCCGATCACTGTCCGTCTCTATTTCAAGATTTCCGGCATTATTTGCATGACGGAGAGTACCGCTGAGTGCGGTAAAACCGGGAATGGATTTCCATGGCTTGATGGTGAGATCAGAAAGTTGTGTATTGAATGCAATCTGTTCTATTGCATCATTCACAATATTGAAGCTGGTATGAAATTTTTCCAGTTTACCTTCCGGCTGCATGGTTACAATGGCATCTATCATTTTCTTATCCAGTTTGCCAAACATCAGTGCAATCTGGCTAATACTGCGGTTCATGGCACTGTCAATATCAACCTGCACATTATTTTTATTTACTGCAATCCGGATATGACTGCCCTTCTCTTTTATATCTCCTTCCTGAAATACTGCCTTGTCTATATCAAGTGTCCAGTTTTCATTTTCACGCTGCCATTTGAAGCGACTGATATCAACATCCGCCGGATTTTTTATAAATTCATTCTGATTAACCAGTTTTATGTTATCAAGCTCCAGTTCTCCTTCGATGGATTCTATACGTGCCTGTTTAAATTCCCCTTGCAAATCAAAACTGACCACCCCTTCAGACAGTGCAAGGTAATCACGACCAACCTCATCAAGAAAAACATTAAGGCCCAGTTGTGTTCCTCTTGTTTTCAGACTGCCTTCCCATTCACTTGAAGACAAAACGTCACCCTTGATTGCCAAATCAAATTCAAGTGCACGTCCAATTTTTTCAGGGAAATGGATAGAACCTTTCAGAAAATGCTGGCCGTTTTCATTTTTCAAATGCAAATTCACATTGGAAAAACTAAACTCCCGTTTCCTGTATTCATCTTTCCACGAGATGTTACAGTTCTCAATCCCAATATAGGGGTTTGCCAGTAACCATTGGGCAAAGGCCTGATTGTCTGATTCAGATACCTTTGTATCAGATACACCAATTCCCTGGATGGCAATCGTTCTATCCGGGTGACGCACAACATAAAGACTGGCACCATCAATCATCAGTCCTGTTGGTATCAGTTTTCCGCCTGCAATACTGTCAAGCAACCCGATATCAACACGCGCCTTTTTAAATTGCATGACCTCCCTGTTACTTCTTATATCAATAAGCCTGACTTCTTCCATCCTGATTTCAGGGTTAACCGATTTCCATGATACGTAAATGTCTCCGACCTTGACGTTATAGCCAATCAGGTCACTTAACTTGTTTTCAATATCAGAGCGATACTGGTTCAGACCAAATGTAACAAAACGTAATGTGATAACAGTCGCAACAAAAATAATAATTATAATTGCTGTTACATTGCGCGCTGTTGTCAGTGATTTATAAAGAGATGGCATATGGTTATTTTAATAATTTGCCTTACATAAGAACAACATCAAACTGCTCCTGTGCATACAGTGACTCAACCTGAAATTTGATGGTTTTACCAATAAATTCTTCCAGTTCAGCCACACTATCTGACTCCTCATCCAGCAGTAAATCCACCACCTCCTGTGAAGCAAGCACCATCAGAGTCTGGGTATCAAACTGGCGTGCCTCTCGCAAAATTTCACGGAAAATTTCATAACACACTGTTTCTGCTGTTTTTACTGAGCCTCGTCCCTGACAGGTTGGGCATGACTGACACAATACATGCTCCAGACTCTCACGTGTACGCTTGCGTGTCATTTCAACCAGCCCAAGACTGGATACTTCACAAATATGACTCTTGGAACGATCATTATCCAGACTTTTTTCCAGAGCACGCATTACCTGACGCTTGTGCTCTTCTTCCTGCATATCAATGAAATCAATAATGATAATGCCACCCAGATTACGCAGTTGCAGTTGACGTGAAATCGCCTGTGCCGCTTCCAGATTGGTTTTGAAAATGGTTTCTTCCAGATTACGATGCCCCACAAATGCACCTGTATTCACATCAATTGTGGTCATGGCTTCAGTTTGATCAAAAACCAGATGGCCTCCCGATTTAAGCTCTACTTTTCTTTCCAGTGCTTTCTGTATTTCGTCTTCAACGGAATATAAATCAAAAATGGGACGGCCACCGGGATAATGCTCAATACATTTTGCCAGTTCAGGAAGAAACTGACCGGCAAACTCGGTAGCCTTGCGATACATTTCGCGTGAATCAATACGCACTTTTTCAACATCAACACCGACCATATCGCGTAACACACGAACGGCCAGCGGCAAGTCTTCATAAATCACTGTGCCAGGTTTCATATCAGGAATTTTTTCCTGCAAGGCTTTCCATAACCGCTGGAGATAACGCATGTCATCACTGAGTTCCTTTTCACCGGCACCTTCTGCAACTGTACGCACAATGTATCCGTTATTTTCATCTGTGGATTCTTTCATGGACTGAACCATTTCCTTCAGACGGTTACGCTCTTCCTCTTTCTCGATTCGCTGTGAAACACCGATGTGAGAAATACCCGGCATAAAGACAAGTAAACGTGACGGGATAGACAACTGCGTGGTTAAACGTGCGCCTTTTGTCCCCAAGGGATCCTTGATCACCTGTACCAGTATGTCCTGCCCCTCATGCAACAGGGCATTAATCTGCGGTGTTTCATCACGACTGTCACCTTCAACAGCAATATCGGATGCGTGTAAAAAGGCCGTACGCTCCAGACCCACATCCACAAATGCTGCCTGCATCCCCGGCAGGATGCGTGACACCCTGCCCTTGTAAACATTGCCTACCAGTCCACGCTTGCGCGTTCGTTCAATATAGAGTTCCTGCAGGATACCGTTTTCCAGTACTGCAACACGGGTTTCCTGTGGTGTCATATTGATTAGGATTTCTTCACTCATTAGGTTGTACCTGAAATTTCAATTTTAAATTCTTTCAACAATTCGGCAGTTTCAAACAAGGGCAGGCCCATCACGCCGGAAAAACTGCCTTCCAGCTTTGAAATAAAGACCGCCGCCAGCCCCTGTATCGCATAACCACCGGCCTTGTCTTTTGGCTCACCTGTTTCCCAGTAGGCTTCACGCTCCTGCGCTGTAGTTTCCCTGAAACTCACACGCGAGCGATTCAGAATTATTTTTTCTTTTTCCCCTACCAGGGCAACTGCACTTAATACTTCATGGGTCTTGCCGGATAATGTTTCCAGCATGGCAAGACCATCAGATTTGTCTTTGGGTTTTTCCAGCACCATATCATCTAACACCACAACGGTATCAGCACCCAAAACCGGAATACTGGAATCCTCTGCCGCAAGATGACCCGCGCGTGCTTTTTCCAGCGCCAGCCTCTGGGCATAATCCGCTGGCGACTCACCTGCTGAACGCTGTTCTGGCACATCAATAGATATTACCTGATAAGAGACCCCAATCTGGGTAAGTAATTCACGCCGCCGGGGCGAGGAAGAGGCAAGATAAAGGTGAATAGCAAGATTCGGGTTATTGGCTGTCAGACTCATGGGCTTATTGTACTTGGTTCACGCCTTTCAGCCCATTAATCAGCCTATTGCCTGTGGTAGGGATGATTCCGGGTAATCGTCCATGCCCTGTAGAGTTGCTCAGCCAGTACCACCCGCACCAGTGGATGCGGCATTGTCAGGGCAGATAATGACCATTTAGCATCGGCACGAGCCAGACACTCCGGCGCCAGTCCCTCCGGCCCACCGACCAGCAGGGCGACATCATGGCCATCCTGCATCCATTGTTCGAGCTTTTGTGCCAGTTGCGGGGTATCCCATTGTCGACCGGTCACTTCCAGCGCTATCACTACCGCCCCTTTTGGGATCGCAGCCAGCATTTGCTGGCCTTCCTTTTCGGTAATACGAACCACATCAGCTGACTTGCCGCGCTTGCCCGCCGGAATTTCAATCAAATCAAGGGAACACTCGGGGGGAAGACGTTTGGCGTATTCGTTAAAACCATTTTCTACCCAGTCAGGCATCCGGTTTCCAACGGCAATAAGAAGAATACGCATAACAAGAAACCTTCTGGTTTTACTAAAAGATATTTTTACTGCGCACGTATACCTTCTTCGGTAACTTCTGACATGCTCCACAACTTTTCCAGATTATAAAAGTCACGTACTTCCTGTCGCATAATATGGACAACAACATCACCCAGATCAATCAATACCCAGTCACCTTGATCCAGTCCTTCCACTCCCAGTGGTTTTATACCTGCTGTCTTAGTTGAGTCAATAACATGACTGGCCAGTGATTTGGCATGACGATCAGATGTACCTGTCGCAATAATCATAATATCCGTTACGCTGGTCACCTCATGCACATCAATATCCAGCACATCGACTGCCTTCAAATCATCCAGCGCATCCGTTACGCATTTTTTAAGTTCATCTGTTTTCATAACTTACCTTATTTATATATAGCCTGTTTCTGTATATATGCCCAAACCTTTTCCGGCATCTGGTTGTCTGCATCATCACCGGAATGAATTTTGTTCCGTATACTGGTTGATGAAACATTGACTTGTGTTACCGGACAACGATAAATAAGTCCTGCTGCCTGCTGTAACAAATCATGCTTATTACCTGTTATGTTCTGTTTTAAAAATTCAGCAACCGTACCTGAGCCCGCTAATTTACAATCCGGCCTGTCTGCAATCACAATATGTGCCAATGAAATTAATTTCTGCCATTCATGCCATGTATCAATATGATTAAACGCATCTACCCCGACTATGAAACACAATGGTGTATTACCCAAATCATTGCGTAACGAAGTAAGCGTATCCACCATCCATGACGGTCCTTCCCGTTCCAGCTCGCGTGTATCAACGGATAATTCATCATGATCAACTGTCACCAGTTGCAACATGGCCAGACGTTGTTCTGCATTGGCCACCGGCATATTACGATGCGGGGGCACGTTGCATGGAATTAAACGTATTTGTTCCAGCTCAAGCGCATGATGAATATCCAGCGCAATTTGTACATGACCGTTATGTACTGGATCAAACGTACCACCGAGGATCCCGATCATGAGGTTTGGAGCAGATATTTACGTACGAATATGACCATCGCCAATCACGATAAATTTACGCGATGTCAGACCTTCGAGGCCAACAGGCCCACGCGCATGAATCTTGTCAGTACTGATACCGATTTCAGCACCGAGTCCGTATTCAAAACCGTCTGCAAAACGGGTAGATGCATTTACCATCACCGAACTGGAATTTACTTCTGTTAAAAATCGGCGTGCATTAACAATGTCTTCCGTGATAATAGATTCAGTATGCGCTGAACTGTGATCATGTATGTGATCAATCGCCTGTTCAATCCCGTCGACAACACGAATAGATAAAATAGGCGCAAGATATTCTTCATCCCAATCTTCATCTGTTGCTGCGTTAATATCTTTCAGGATCGCACGCGTCTTGTCACAACCACGCAGTTCAACACCTTCTTTCTGATACAACTTGTTCAGCTCGGGCAATACCTTGTCTGCCATGCTTGCAGCCACCAGTAAAGTTTCCATTGTATTGCAGGTACCATAACGCTGGGTCTTGGCATTGAATGCTACCTTTACTGCCTTTTCAACATCCGCCTTGTCATCAATATAAACATGACACACACCATGCAAATGTTTAATCACAGGCACACGTGCTTCTTCGATAATACGTGCGATCAAGCCTTTACCACCGCGAGGTACAATTACATCAACATATTTATCCATGCGCACAAGTTCACCCACGGCAGCACGATCTGTGGTTTCAACTACCATCACGGCATCTGCAGGCAAGCCGGCCTTTTCCAGTCCAGCCTTAATTGTTTTGGCAATTGCCTGATTAGAATGAGCGGCTTCCGAACCACCGCGTAATATCGCGGCATTACCTGATTTCAGACACAGAGCCGCCGCATCGGCTGTCACATTAGGACGCGATTCATAAATAATACCGATGACACCCAAAGGTACGCGCATGTAACCCACCTGAATTCCGCTGGGCCGATATTTAAGATCAGTGATTTCGCCAATTGGATCGGGTAATGCAGCAATCTGGCGAATGCCTTCAGCCATGGTCGCAATACCATTGTCTGTCAGTGCCAGACGATCCAGCATGGCATCAGACAAACCATTTGCTTTTCCGGCGGCCAGATCTTTACTATTTTCTGCTTTCAACTCACTGGCTGACTGCTCAATTTGATTGGCAATTTCGAGCAAGGCATTGTTGCGTGCATTGGTTGTTGAACGCGCAAGCGCACGTGACGCCATGCTCGCCCGTTGCCCCAAATCATTCATGTAAGCCTTAATATCCATCCTATGCCACACTCTTCATTAACCGTTTACCGGTCATTAAAACAACTAATTGTAACAGCTCATCCCAGACATTACCTGCCGCCATCCCCTTGCTAACCCGATCAATTCGGCCGACAAACACCAGTAAACGCTGCCACTGATCTGCGTTAAAGCGCTTCAGTCCGTATTGCACCAGCACTTGTCGTTTTTGCCAGATGCCGTGTTGACGCATAGCCTGCTCCATTCCGGTACCGGAACGGATTTCATCAGCCATACTGGCAAGCCCGCGAATCTCGCGCGCCAGTGCCCACAGGATCAACACCGGTTCGACACCTTCACTACGCAACCCGTTCAGGATCCGCACGGTACGTGCGCTTTCACCTTCCAGTGCGCTATCAACCAGACCAAATACATCAAAGCGCGCACTGTCAGCCACGGCTCGTGTCACCATTTCAGCAGAGATGGCATCTGTTCCATATAATAAAAACAGTTTCTCCAGTTCCTGCATTGCCGCCAGCAAGTTACCTTCGACACGTTCTGCCAAAACCTGTACTGCATCGTGCCCGATCTTCATGCCTTTCTTGTTGGCGCGTTGAATGATCCAGCCCGGCAATTGTTTAGGTTCCACCGGCCATACCTGAATAAACACACCGGCATGTTCCAGTGCCTTGAACCATTTTGTATTCTGCGTGCCTTTATCCAGCTTGCCGGTAATAATCAGTAATACGGTATCATCCGGTGGATTGGCAATGTATTCAGCCAGCACCTTGCGACCCTCATCTCCGGGTTTACCGGTTGGCATACGCAATTCAATTATTTTACGTTCAGCAAACAATGACATGCTGTTGCCAAGCATCAATACCTGTCCCCAGTCAAAGCTCCTGTCAACATGCAATATTTCACGACTGTTGAAGTCATTGGTACGCATTTGTGTACGAATGGCATCACACGCTTCCTGTACCAGCAGTGGTTCATCACCACTGACAATATAGAGCGGCGCAAACCCCTGTCTGAAATGGGATGCAAGTTGTTCGGTTCTGAGTTTCACTGCGAGAGGATGAAAAACTATTCTAGTTCTTTGCCATAATTATCTGAACGCGCTGTAACAACTGACGAATCGCATTGCTTTGCATATCCTTATAAAGCATGTTTTCTTCGTTCCGTTTTGCATTCACTGCGGTTTCATCAAATGTATAATCACGCATCAGACTGATGGTTTGTTTATCGACTAATGCCTTGCCACTTCTTTCCAGACCGAAATCAACCTGATAGTTGAGTTCATACTCGCGTACCTTGGCATTGCTGGCACCGACAGACAATACACGACGAGTCTGTTTTTCATCATATATCTTGAGAACCAGTTCCGCCCGTTTGGGATCTTCGGTCAGATTGACACCGCTGCCTCGCAGGATACGTTTAATGGCCGGGGTAATACCACGGTATTGATCAGTACCTTGTACAAAAGTGGTCGGCATATCGACCGGTACATCAACGGAACCACGCATACGAAAACCACAGCCTTCCAGTATCAATATGGAAACTGCCAGTAGCAGGGTAAAACCAATGCGGGAGATTTGACTTGTCATGGGCTCAGTGTACCCCAACTTGGGCAGGAGTCACAGATCATCAGACCACAATATTGACCAAACGACCGGGAACCACGAT
>JAOUJV010000135.1 GCA_029882995.1 Gammaproteobacteria bacterium
ATGCCAACAGCCTGACCTTGTTATGGAAGTGTGGCGTCAACTACATACAGGGACACTATTTATCAGAACCCACTGGTAATCTTGATTACAACTTTGCCGGTGATGGTGAAGCGGAAGAAATCGCACTTTAATTTTCTGTCACTGCGTGACGGCTTGATTTTCTATGCGGGGATTCGCCCCCGCGCGACGAGCTACTTTCTTATAGCGATAAGAAAGTAGCCAAAGAAACGCTCCCCGAAGACTCGTTGTGCTCCGCACAATTCCCTACGCTTCTCGCCATTACCGGACGAATCACAACTCGCGCGCGGCCTTCGGCCACACCGGCTCGAACAGGGTGATTCGTTAATCCGGCAATGACTGCGATGCTCGGCTTCGTCTGACGGGATAAAACCCCAAAATACTGGTAACATAAATGACCGTTGTCGACCCAAAGCGGACGTTAGAATCAAATTGTAGATATATAAAGATTTATCCATATTCCTATACAATAATTACGAGGTAATTAATTCCCAAGTGACGTTATAGTGAAAAAATTGATTGAAAATAAATCCTTTGTTTTAGCATCTATTGCCATATTGATAATAGTAGGTTTATATATTGCCAGCATAATGGATGAACCACGAATGGCTGATGGCGCATTAGAATTCGATGAAGCAAGCACAATTGAAATTATTTTTATAATGCTTGCTCCTATCTCAGGTATTACCATGTGGATACTTGCCACGTTTCATGCATTTGGTTCTGGGAAAAAATTATGGGGGATTATGAATTTTATAGCTTGGCCTGTAGCTTTTGTTTACGCTCTTCTACTAAATTACAAATGGCTCCGATAGGCGACAGGTCGGAAACCGACCCAAAGCGGACATTTCAATTTTGAACCTGTACTATCCATTCGTAATAGATAAAAATCTATTTCTTATAATTATTAAAATAAAGAAATACAGAATATCTAATGATAAAGGAAACATGACATGGAATGGCTAAATGAAATACTGGGTTTTGTGGTGCTGAGTGGGCCGTTGGTGGTGCTTGTGATATGGCTGCCAGTCAGTTTGTTGATTGCAGTAAAGCTGGGTAAGCGGTTTCGAGGTGCAGGCATTAAGGTAATAGGTGGTTTGGTAATATTTGCCATTGCCTTTATCTTGCCGTTTGCAGATGAGATTGCGGGGAGAGTTTACCTGAATTATCTTTGTGAAACAAAAGCGGGAGTCAAGGTTTATCAAACAGTGGAATTGCCTGCGGAGTATTGGGATGAAGATGGGCGGCCTAAATTTATTCAAGGGATTGGATCATTAGATACCTCTGTGCTTTCAAAATACATGACTGATTTCAAAAACGAGAAGTATTCATCACTATTTGATATAAAAAAATTTAGGTTTTGGTACTCAGAAAAAGAGAGCGGAAAAGTTGTTGCAGAAGTTAATGATTTTCATTATGTGGGGGGGTGGATAATAAAAAATTTCACTCCAAATGGGGCTAGTGGTGAAAAATGTCAACGACCTGAATTACTAGATTCTAAAGGAATCATACTGTCAATATTTATGAGAGCGGAAAAATTAAGGAGTAAATAATGTCAACTTTAACGGAATATTTTGAACAAACGCAGCTCTCTATGGAGGCATATGCTGATGGTTTGTTAGTGGGTATGTCCGCTTTTGGCCGGTAAGCGACAGGTCGGAAACCGACCCATAGCAGACATTTCAATATTGAATCTGTACTATCCATTCGTAATAGATAAAAATCTATTTCATATAATTGTTAAAATAATGAAAAACAGAATATCTAATGATAAAGGAAGCATGACATGGAATGGCTAACTGAAATATTAGGTTTTGTTGTATTAACAGGTCCATTGGCGGCATTGGTGATATGGCTGCCAGTCAGTCTGTTGATTGCAGTAAAGCTGGGCAAGCGGTTTCAAGGTGCAGGTGTCAAATTTATAGGTGGTTTGGTGATATTTGGAGTGGCTTTTTTATTACCGTTTGCAGATGAAATTGCGGGTCGTGTTTATTTCAATTATCTCTGTAACTCGGAGGGTGGTTCCAAGATATATAAATCAGTCGAAGTAGGAAGAGAGTACTTCCTGTTGCCTGGTGAGATTGATATGAATACTGCGGGCCGTTTGCCAGCAAAAGGTGGTGAGTTAAATATGAACAAGCTCAAGGAGAAATATTCTTTTATTACAAATTCTACGAAAATTTCTAGTTTGTTTAGAATTCAGAAACGTGTCGTAATTGTTAAAGATAACTTGTCAGATGAGGTAATGGGGGAAAATATTAATTTTCTTTATTTTAGAGGGTGGTTAATAAATAGTACTTCACCGCATGTGAGCGGCAAAAGTTGTCCTACACGTGAGGATAATTATTTTAATCGATTTTATATGGGTATTTTTAAACCTTCAATAGAGAAATAGTGCAAAAGGAGATAATAATGGCGACATTAACAGAATGTTTTAAACAAGCACAACTTTCCATGTCGCATATGCTGATGGTTTGTTAGCGGGTATGTCCGCTTTTGGCCGTAAGCGGAAGCACCGCTCTTAATGTTTTTTAATCCCATCGGCACAGCCTTGTTGCACAGTGAAAATCCAGAAATAATGAATCACCCTGTTCGAGCCGGTGTGGCCGAAGGCCGCGCGCGAGTTGTGATTCATCTGGATTTTCACTGTGCAACGAGGAGCTTTCTGTGACGTTGGGTGTCTTTTCTTTTCGTCTATTTTCTTTGGACAAGCAAAGAAAATAGACCCGTAGTGTGGGCGCGGAAAGCCCACGTATAAAACCGTCACGTTAGTGACACAAAATACCTAATCCAATACGTGTGAAACAACCCCATCCGCCAGTTTTGGTTCAAACCAGGTTGATTTAGGCGGCATCACTTCTCCGGCATCAGCAACGGCCATGAGGTCTTCCATACGAGTGGCGTACATGGAAAAGGCAATTGCCATTTCACCGCTATTGACTCGTTTTTCCAGTTCACCCAGACCACGGATACCACCAACAAAGTCGATGCGATCATCGGTACGCGGATCGCTGATACCAAGGAAAGGTTCGATCAGATTATCAGCCAGCAATGACACATCCAGACGTTTTACCGGATCTGTTGGAATTAATCCCGGGTTGATATTCAGTTGGTACCATTTTCCATCAAGGTACATACCAAACTCACCCGGCTGGGTAGGTTTGTACTGACTTGCTGATTCTTTCACGGTGAAGTCTTTTGCAATCAGTTGCAACAATTCATCTGCACTGTGTCCATTCAGATCTTTGACAACTCGATTGTAATCCAGAATCTCCAGTTGCTCCGCCGGAAACATGACAGACAAAAAGTAATTGTAGCTTTCGTTGCCCTTGTGATGCGGGTTGGCCTTTTTACGCATCGCACCAACTCTGGAACCAGCGGCTGAACGATGGTGACCATCAGCAACATAGAGCGTATCGACCGTACCGATATTGGAAAATGCCGTTGTCAGTGTAGTAATTTTATCGTGATCGCTGACTACCCAAAGTGTGTGTCGCACACCATCGTCAGCAGTGACATTCATATCAGGTTCACTGGCAGTCACTTCATTCACAATTGCATTGACTTGTTCACAACCACGATAGGCAAGAAAGACCGGTCCTGTTTGTGCATTCAGTGCATCGATCTGACGCACACGATCATCTTCCTTGACCGGACGAGTGAATTCATGTTTTTTAATTCGATCATGATCGTAAGCCTCGACTGATGCCGCCGCTACCAGTCCTGTTTGTACATGGTCGCCCATTTGTAACTGGTAAAAATAGTAACAAGGCTGTTCATCACGCTTGAGAATGCCTTCCTTGATCATTTTTTGCAGATTGTCGGAACCGGTTTGGTAAACAGAGGCATCATAGGGATCTGTCCCTTTTGGTAAATCAATTTCCGGTTTTGAGATATGCAAAAAACTCCATGGCTTTCCCTTGGCGCGTTCACGCGCTTCCTCGGTATTCAGTACATCATAAGGAGGCGCAACAACTTCATTTGCTTTTTCAGGTAACGGGCGTAAGCCGGCAAAGGGACTGATCA
>JAOUJV010000003.1 GCA_029882995.1 Gammaproteobacteria bacterium
CCACAATAGGACATAACGGTGTTAATTTTTCATCATCCAGACCCTGCCAGTTAATCGCAACTCCAAAGAAGCCGGCAGCACCGAATGTTTCAATCGTTGGATTAATTTCTTCCAGATGCCGACGTATGCTTTCTTCACGATCATCCATACAGAACACAATTTGCCCTGATGGACGACTGGCACGCGTTTCCCATGTCCCCCGTGCGTGATTATTAACCAGTGCGGTGAATAGTTGATCTCGATAATGGTTTTCGTAAGCCTGCAACCAGATAAATGAGCGCGTATCCTTATCCAGATTAATGCAGTTGAATATCTGAGCCAACTGCTCATCTTCCAGTTCAAGAACATCATTGGCTGCCATGCCCAGATGTTGCGCAGCTAAAAACAGCGGCCATGCACTATGCACAATATCATAACCATCACGACGTTCTGCGGCTGGGCTGTTACGCCATGTCCAGATCATGTTCGCAAGTTGTTTCCAGCGGTCATACTCGCTGGCCGGATGGTCTTTTCTATTAACGTGTTGCTGAGTCAAATCAGTCAGATATTCAGGCAGACGTTCATTATATAAGGCATGACGCACATAGAATTCAGAACGCCGACGACGCAGATACCAGCGAATCATGTCGATATTGGCTTCCAGACGCCAATATTTACGACACAGCCGTTGAGTAAAAATGCGCTCCAGCACAAGACGAACCGCAAGATAATCAACCATATCGACTTTTACATCGGTATGCCCTTCATAACCGGGGTGCTGATGACGCCACAGGAACATACCGGACCAGCCTGGCAGTTCCAATGATAATCTTTCAAGATAACTGCCCCAACGGGATTCATCCAGTCCCAATTGCCTTAAAGAAAACTCAATGGTGTCATAAGGATCATCTGTCAGCAGTTCCAGTTCATCACGCCATTCAGGTAAGTCATCAAGTAACCAGCTCAAATCGTGTTCAGCATTTTCCAGCCATGCTTTATAAAAACCCTGTCCTCTTGCATTGCTCTTCCATGCACTGATACCTTGATCAAGGAAATTACCTAGCTGACGAATTAATAACGGACGAATATTCTCCATCACATCTTCGCCAGTGATCGACTTAAGGAAACTCCCCATCGTGTCTTTTATACCAATCAGGGCAAGATGCTCATCCAGTCTGCGCGTGGCTTCTTTACGCATGAGCAAATGAAGCATAGGTTGTTCACCAAGAGTTTCATCCTCTTCATGATTCAACATCTCTATCATCTTGTCTGCCTGTTCAGTAGACAGATCGGTTAATTCTTCCGGATGCAGAATAAAATGTTCCAGTTCAAGACAACCCAGACAAGCAAGCCAGAGTTCATTAACAGAAGTCGCTTCGTCTTTGCCCGATCTCTCAAGAAAACGCTGGCGGCTTTCATTGCTGACATCACTATGAAAACGGTTAAACACGTCAAACTCGGCCATTTCCCAGTGAAGCTGACTGGCAGAAGATAATGTCAGCACTTTTGTAAAAGCCGTGAGATAAAAATCCCGCTGTATAAGCTTGAGCTGCTCTTTATCCAGCACTGATTTACTGGGCTGCAATGATTCGGTGTTATTGAAAACATTTACCAGATCTTGCTCGGTAATACGCTTCTGGCTTAATAATTTTCGAAACTCTGATTCAGGCAAAAAACCTTCTGCACCGGTTATATCACGTGCAGCGGCCACTCCCTTCTCAAAAGATAAATGCTGAAAACCGTGTAAGGTGTTGTGATGTACAAAATCACTGATCGGCGCCTGTGCGGGCAACACATGCTCAAAGTGCTGAATCAACTTTGTCAGCATTGCACGCATATCGCCTTTTGCTGTCGAATGCTCTGTCATCACAATGCTCCCTGACTACCTGCTATAAAGAACAGGTTGCTTAATTGTGAAATCGATGTCGACATCAGATTTAATAGCAATGATGGCATGATACCGGGTAATAAAAAGCCTATGGTTAATACCAGTGCCAGAAACATTTCAGCCGGTTGCAAATCCATCACCACTTTCATCTCTGAACGCACAGGACCGGTAAATAGACGCCCAACCGTACGAATTGCATAAGCTGCACTGATCAACATACCCACACTTAACAACACGACTACCCATCCCCAGCGTTCAAAACCGCCAATAATGGCATGCAGTTCGGCAATAAAGCCGGCTGTACCAGGCATACCGACAGCACCAATAAACGCCAGTATGGTAAAAAAGGCAAAACGCGGTGTAGTACGAATCAATGAACTGTAATAACGCACATCTCGCTCATGTGTACGTTCATACAACAAACCAATCAACAGGAACAAGGCACCGGCTACAAGTCCATGCGCCACCATTTGCATTAATGCGGCAGTCAGTCCTGCGCTATTAAGTGCAGCAATGCCCAGTAACACTACTCCCATGTGACTAATCGATGAATAAGCGATCATGGCTTTTAAATCGGTTTGACGCCACGCAAGCAAACCGCCATAGATCAAACTAATCAATGCCAGTGTTGCCAACATGGACTGCAGAACCAGCGCCGCACCCGGCAACATCTCAACCACACGGATCAGGCCATACGCCCCCATCTTGAGCAAAATACCAGACAATAAAATACTGACCGGGCTTGGCGCCTCTACATGCGCCAGCGGCAACCAGCCATGCATCGGAAAAATTGGCATCTTCACACCAAAGCCAACAAGAAAACCAAGGAATATCCAGACTTGTGTGTTTTCTGCTAATAACTTGCCACCCGTATTGAATGCCTCCATCGCAAATGAATGACCGGGAATCGTATCAAACAATACCAGTAGTGAAATCAGCATGAATACCGAGCCACCCATGGTGTACAACACAAAGTTGAGTGAAGCTGTACTGCGACGCGCCCCGCCCCAACGATCAATCAGGAAAAACAACGGGATCAGGGTCAGTTCCCAGAACACATAAAACAGCCCCCAGTCTTGCGCCATAAAAACACCCAGTAGCGCACTTTCCAGTACCAGCATGAGCAGATAATAACCCTTGGGACTGTCCTTGATATTATGTGATGCCACAATCGCCACAAAACACAGCAAGGTTGCGAGCAAAACCATCGGAAATGAAAAGCCATCAATACCCACAGCATAGGAAGTACCCAGACGCGGGTTCCATGGCACATATTCACTAAACTGCATACCGGTGAGACCGGTATCAAATGAAGAGAACAGACTCCATGCTACTGCCAGTGCTACTACGGAGGTCAAAATAGCAATCGTACGAATCTGGGCATGATAACGCCCCGGCATCAGTGAAATTAACACTGCACCAGTCAGCGGAACCAACAGTAGTATTGTCAGAATACCCATTTATAGAAGCCACAATAGAAGGATAAAGGGGAAAAGCCAGATAATTAGCCAAAAATCACCGGTAACCCTTTGAAAGATATGGATTCTATCATGTTTTAGAAATCAGGTCTCGCGGAAAATGTGGGAAAAACAGTGAATAATTAGAGCGACGGGTTTTCCGGTCTCGTACGTTATATAGTCAAGTCCGGCTCAAACCGGTTCATAACAAACACAGGAGCACATTATGTCTACAAAACCCACCCTCACCTTCGCCTTACTGGTTGGTCTTGTCAGCAGTACCAGTCTGCTGGCTGATGATAATAAAGACCGTTTTATGTCTCGCTTTGATACCAATAATGATGGTCTCATCACACAGGATGAATTTAATCAGAAATCAGAAGAACGATTTAATCGTATGGACAAGGATCACGATGGCCTTGTTAATCAGAACGAATTTAGAGAATATGCCAAATCACGCCGCCATAACCGTTCCATGCAATTCATGGATAAAGACAAAGATGGCAAGGTCACACGCGATGAATTCTTCTCTGCACAGCAAGAACGTATTGAACGTAAATTCAGAAAAATGGATCGAAACAATGACAATGTACTTACCGAAGATGAGCTGAAAAAATCAAAACATGACAAAGGCAAGAAATTCAGCAGCATCTTCAAAAAAATGGATAAAAATGAAGATGGCAATGTTACCCGACAGGAAAGCCAGCAATCATGGAATAACTGGTTCCAACGCATGGATAAAAACAAGGATGGTTCAGTAACACGTGAAGAAGCCATTACCGCACGCAAGGAAAGACACAGGGAACATCGTAAAGACCGAGACGACGACAGGGACGATTAACTTTGAATATTGAAGTCAGTGATGAACAACTGGTGGCATTGATTGGTAAAGGTGACAAACAGGCCTTCAACCAGTTTCTGACTCGACACCTGAAAACCATGCTGAGTTTTGCAACACGATACACAGGAAAGCACGATGCGGAAGACATTACACAGGAAACCTTTACCCGACTCTGGATGCATGCCGGCAAATGGAAAAATCAGGGGCTATCACCCAGAAGCTGGCTTTATCGCATCAGCTACAACCTGTGTATTGATCACTTGCGTAAACAACGCAATACAGGCAATGACAATGTGGTTGAACTCCATACAACATCACGAGACGAACCTGAACAGCAGATTATTCAACATGCAGAACAAGGTGCAGTACAACATGTACTTGAATCATTACCCGAACGACAACGCACTGCTCTTGTTCTCTGCATGTGGCAAGGACTTTCCAATAAGGAAGCCGCTGCCAGTATGGACATCAGTATCGAGGCGCTGGAGTCCCTGCTTTCACGCGCACGGCGAACCCTTAAAAAACAACTACTGGAACAACAAACAGACACAAAGGAACTGAAACATGAATCATGAACGCGTAAAAACCCTGATTGATTGTTATGGTGCCGATGCCGAACGCTGGCCACAGGAGGAAATGGAAGCCGCCATCATGTTGATTGATAACTCACCTGAATTAATTGCCTATCAGGATGATGCACGTGCGCTCGACAAACTGATTAACAACCAAAATATTCAGGATGATATCGATACCCATGCCCTTGCCAGCCGTATTATGGATAGCCTCCCGCAACAGGAACAAACCAGATCAGTCAAGGCACCCTATTTTGCCTTTGCTTCTGCTGCAACTGTCGCACTGATCTTTGTCAGCACCTGGTTACTGCAACCGGTGACTATGGAAGCACCCTTTGTAGAAATAAATAACATTGCACAAACTGAATTTGAAGAATGGGCCTGGGAAGAAACCCTCGACCAGACCCCATTGACCCTGGCAGAAAACAATGAACCTGCTGATGAATGGTCATTTATGGAAATATAACCAACACACTAACATGGGAGACAATAATATGAAGAAACGAAAACTCACCACTGTATTCGCCACCCTGCTTGGACTGGGTATCGTCACAACCGGCACTGCCTATGCCCATAGCCACGATTATGACAGACATGATCGCTATGAGCACCGTGAAATGCACAAGGAAATGAAACATGAACGTGCGCACTATCGGGAATATGAAAAATGGAAAAAATACCGTAACAAACATGCACGTTATCATCGTCATGACAAGTATTGCAGGCACAATGAGCGCCATGATAATCATGACTACCACGATACTGGCCATAATAGAAATAATTCAGATGATAACTGGCATGTTCGGATAGTGCTGGATAGAAGCTGGTTGCAGATGTAGGAATTAAATTACAGGTTATTTTAAAAATTCTGTTATTTCGACTGAGGAATAATATGAAGAATAGAGAAATCTAAAAAAATCGGAGCAATTGGTGCAACAAGATGAATATGATTGACTACATTCGTCTGGAAAAAACTGCAACATGCAAGGGCTAAAAGGAAGTTAGCAGTGAACGAAACACATCACCATCCTCTGTTGCCACCAATTTTAATGCTCCTGACCAGGACCACCTGGCTGTTTAGAATTGTATTCAATACAATCTGATTCCGGAATGTGACATATTGTCGCAGTATTGGAATTTATTCAGAAATGGAACAGCTTTATTCTACTGCGCCTTCCACTGTTTTAATGCGACGGGATTGAGTACGCCTGTTACTGCGCGCCGTTGGTGTCTGGCATTAAACAGGTAACTGCGCGGCAATTCTCCATACCAGTTGGGGTCAATTTCATAACGTAACTGTTGTGCTATACCGTTATCAAACACCCATGCATTGACATGGTTAAGTTTAAATTCTTTCAGTCTGGTTTTTATTTCATCCATATTGTCCGGACTGTCTGTTGAAATAACGACCAGTGCCAGTTTCGGTTGTTGTGTTAGCAAATCTCCCAACATTGCCAGTTCCTTGTAACAAGGAGGGCAATCCAGTGACCAGAATACCAGCATAAATGACTGTTTGTGATGTTGCTCAAGAATTTGAGCATAACTGCCCATCCGAAGAATCTTGACTGGCTGTTCGGCCATTGCCTGAAATCCGATGCTCAATAATATCAGCAGGAGCAATCTTCTTGTCATGATTAGTACCCTTCAAGCGGAAACAATTGATAATCCTGACCAAGACGATGCCACACGGAATAGACGTTCTTATTATCTGCAATCAACAAAGGGTGATCTGAACCCCCTGCCGTTTTTGCAATTATATGCGGAGTTGACCATGATTTACCGGCATCAGATGAACGCATCATGAAAAGTATTGATTGCTTGCCATCAAACTCCTTCCATGCAAGAAAAATATTATCCCCTTTGCTTAGTACCTGAGGGTGTGCTGCCTGTGCATTGTAATTACCAAAACTCAATGGTTCGGAAAAACTTTTCCCCTGATCATCTGTACGTGCATAGAACAAACCATGACGTTGCGGTGCATTATTAAACCAGGCCAGATGATAGCTTCCATTTTTTGAGATCGAGATATCAGGCCCATGATGTGGACAGGCATCAACCTGCCAATTATCATAACTGACGCGTTGTACCTTTCCAGCCTGCGTCTGGTTATCAAACTTCACTAAAGCATGATCACGGATGTTGTCTCCGAATATGTGGCGCCAGACAATGACTGGCAGTTGATCATTATCTATTGCCATCACGACACGACAACACTGACAACTGTAATCAATCACTTTTTTATTTTTACTGAAGGATTTTCCACCATCAGTTGAAACAGCATAATAAAGTGCCGCCCCATTATAGGCCTTGCCCTCCTTTTTTGCCTTTAACAGGTCGCGTTTGTCGAGCCAGGCTATATAAATATCACCACGTTCGTTTACAGCCATTGCATCAAACCGGTGACTGGTAACTACTTTATGATCATTCACCGTCACGGGATCAAAAAAATGCTTGCCATTATCTGCTGAATAGCTGAAACGAATATGACCACTGAAACGTTGTTCCAGTTTTTGGGTCCATGAAACATAAATCCGCCCACGGTTCCCAATTACAATTTTTGGTCTGTTCTCCCCCATTGCATAGATTTGCTCAGGAACTGTGTTGACTGCCACCGGCAAGCTGTAACTCTTGCCTTTATCATCTGAATAATTGACATAAACATGATTGCCGAACTCCCAGGCAACCCATAACCTGCCATTATCATCAAACACAGCACTCGGGGCATTGGCGCATCGGAGTGACGGCAAGGCATCCTGCTTATCACATTCAGAATGCACGGTAGCGGCATGATGATGCTGATGTTCCTGCTTTGCCGCTTCCACAGTGCCAGTCAGACCAAACCAGATAAAAAATATCTGAACCAGTAATAACACTTTATACATATTTGGTTTCCGTTACTATTTGAACTTGTAATTTAAACCAACATAGACGGTACGTTCCATACCGGGGGCATATTCAAAATCACCTGATGAAGTATACTCAGCAGAAGTTGCATAGCGCTCATCTGTAATATTCATTACACGACCATAAAGCTCAACTTGTTTAGTTAACGGATAATTACCTCGCAAATGAAATAGATCATGACCGCTATATTTGTAGTCATTAGCATCATTCATCCAGTAACTGCCCAGGCTTTCCCATTCCAGCTCAATTTTTCCTCCCTTAAATGCGGCCGGGCGGTAATTAAGTCGTGTATTTGCTACCAGGCGTGGTGCCGATTTCATTTCATTTCCACTATAGTCAACTCCATCTTCCGGATTCCAGTCTTCATAAGTATGCTTAGCATAGGAAAACGCAATATCCAGATCTAGTCGCTTGTTTAGCGGTGCACCAAGTGCAATTTCAATACCACGATGCAATGTTTCACCCGCATTCATAGATTCACGAGATTTATCTGCATATACATAAGTAATAATATCATCATCCTTGGTCATATGATAAAGCGAGACTTCATACTTGAATTGGTTCGCTGTCTTACCACGCAGACCAATTTCAAAACTGTCTATTTTGACAGGCTCAAGACTCACAGTATCGTTGGATTTTCCGGGACGGAATAATTGTCCTTCTGATGGCACACGGAAAGAATGGCGGTACGATGCAAAACCATTCAGGTTTTTATTAAATATGTAAGTAGCACCCAGTTTTGGACTCAAATGTGAGAAATCCACTTTTGTATCCGAGGGATGTTTATAGGTTGCCGGAAATGTCATGCTAGTTGGATTCAGTACAATATTGGCATCACTCAGGTTGTTGTCATAATCATATTCAATATGATCGTAACGCAAACCGCCAGTCAGTCGCAGTTTTTCACTGAGCGAGGTTTCAACATGCACATAAGGAGAAACCCCTGTAAAACTGACATCATAATCATAAATAGTCTCTTTCAATACATAGGATGTATAGATATTGCCAACCTTGGTGGCATCAATACTCTTTTCCAGCCTGCTGCCAGGGCTGTAATCAATATCCATGCCGGTTATTACACGAGTACGCATGGGTTTAATGTCATAACGGTACTTCAGCATTAAACCAAGCGATTCATTCTCCGTCTCGGATATTTGCGGGTCATAGGTAAATGACCAGTTTGGCATATACTCCATTCTGTTGTTTCTGTAATAAGGTGTAATGCTCAGCAGTGAATTAGCTGTTTCCTTTTCCCATGATGTCGACAGACGCAGTGCTTGTACTTCACGGTAGGATATAGGCGTGTAATTGGCTGTTGGATTGTTTTCATAATCTTCTTTTAGCAAACGTGAACTACCTGCCGTTGTTTGATCAATATTGGACGTACTTAATACGGTCTTCAGCGTAGCACCACTATGCATAAAACGATCCCAGCGCAAGGTTACGCCCTGTCGATCATAATCCGTAGCATCACGCCAGCCATCAGTATGTGTCAGATTGAGGTCAGCACGAAAACCATCCGTGTCATTACTGTCACCACCTGTTAATAATATGCGGCTCCAGCCATTCTCACCTGCCTCAACATTTATAGAAGCCTCGGCTTCAGTGGGTGATGGACGTGTCATAACATTAACGACACCACCAATGGCGTCACTGCCATACAGGGCTGTGCCTGGCCCCTTGTTTACTTCGATACCACCTGATTGTGGTATATTCACTTCATACAAGGCATTATGATTGAAAAATCCGGTAGAACGCGTCGGGATGCCGTCTTCCAGATAAAGATATAAAGGTGATGTAGATAATGGCTGGCGAATAGCGGTCATGTGTCCTTCACCACCAGTCACATTAATATGGACGCCGGGAATACGGCTCATAATCTCGGATGGATGTGACGGACGCACGTCTTCAACCTCTTTGCTGTCAACAACACCCACAGTGGCCGGTGTTTCTGCCTTGAGTGTTTTTTCACGTGTGCCTGTTACTGTTATCTCTCCGAGTTCAGTTTCTACCGCTACTGCTCCGAATGACATCATAGTCAAAACAGCAGCGGTGATTTTTTTGTAATACATTACTACTCCCCTTTACGTATATTAATAACTTCCATTAAATAATCAGGAATGATCTTTCCATGATCAATTCAAACGAAACTGCATTGCATAACTTACTTGTAATGGATATTCCATTTCCGGTGGTGGAGATGGGAATGGTACCGCTCTGGTGATAGCCTGTTCAGCAGCCCTTCGCAATACAAGCGCACCGCCATCTGTTTTCAAATTATTTATGTTTCCATTATTCAAAAGCTCAAATGAAACATTAATACTGCCTTCGATACCACGACTGCGTGCAGATTGCGGATAATACTTATGGCCTTCAATATAGGTCAGCAAATTACTGAGATAATGTTCTTTGATAACTACTGTTCTGTTTGTTGCTTCTCGCTGCGCTGTTTCTGCAACTCTGGGTGCCACCGCTTTTTCATGTACAACATCCGGTGCTGGCTCCGGTTTTGGTTCAACTTTTTTTTCCACTACCGGCTTGGGTTCAGTAATGGTTTCTTTCTTTAATTCAGGCTTGGGCTGTAATGTTTCCGGTTTGACTAATTGAGGTGGTTCTTGTGGCGGGGGCAATAGATTGACATTAATCCGCTGTGCATATTCCGGTGCCTGTGCACTACTATTTAATTGATGACTCATAAACTGGACGAATATCAGCAAGTGAATGAATAACGAAACCGTCACCGCCGTCATATAGGTGCGATTTCCATCTGTTATATGATCAAACATCATGGGTATTTCTTATGCCCTTTCCGGGCCGGAAAATGACCAAATCGGGGTTAAATTAGTTGAAATAGATATTAGCCAAGACTGGTGTCTACTAGAATGTGACACAGTGTCACGCGACAATTTGTCGCACCTCATTTGTTATTGCTGATATAAGCTTTAGAATGGAACCATGCTAAAAGAACAAACAGTCACATCAGGTAACATCATTAATGTAAGACGCATTATCTGGCTACGGCTGATAGTGCTGGCAAGTGAAATAGTCGCACTATGGCTAACCATTGCCTATCTCAAAATTGCCCTGCCAATTCTGCCTATATCTGTAATATTGACTACTGTCATCACGAT
Source organism: Gammaproteobacteria bacterium (assembly GCA_029882995.1). Classification (GTDB taxonomy): domain Bacteria; phylum Pseudomonadota; class Gammaproteobacteria; order DAOVJZ01; family DAOVJZ01; genus DAOVJZ01. Next base: position 10,773 of record JAOUJV010000003.1, read on the forward strand.
CAGTATTGCCAGCCTGATTCGCCTGCGCATGGCATGGCCCGTATCCAACAAGGAGCTGTTTGGGCAACTGATTGTCGATGTGCTGGCATTGACATTGCTACTGTATTACACCGGTGGTTCAACCAATCCATTTGCACCATTGTTCCTGTTACCGCTGATTTTGACAGCGGCTACCCTGCCCGGTCTTTACACATGGCTAATGGTCATATTGACGATTGGCTGTTATTCACTCCTGCTATTTTTTTATATCCCGTTTCCTGAAGCACACAGTATGCATGGTGAAGGGTTTAGACTGCATGTATTGGGAATGTGGCTCGGATTTATCCTGAGTGCCTTGTTGATTGCCGGTTTCACTGCACGCATGGCAGTCACAGTACAGCGACAAAATAAAAAAATTGCTACCTTGCGTGAAAAGCAATTAAAACAGGAGCATATATTGGCGCTCGGTACACTGGCTGCCGGTGCGGCACATGAACTTGGCACGCCACTTTCTACCATGGCCGTACTATTGAATGATATTTCACCGGATACCCCCTTGCCGGAGTCCAGACTTCATACCCTGCAAAGTCAGGTTGACCGCTGCAAGAATATACTTGGTTCTATTTCAGCGGCTGCCGGTCAGATTCGGGCAGAATCCGGTAGTAGTGCGCTTCTGGATGAATACCTGAATGATCTGATTATTCGCTGGAATGAATCGCGACCTGATGTGTTGGTAGATATCAACCTCAGTGGCTCTGAGCCCACCCCTCGTGTTGTAATAGATCAGACGCTGGAACAAGCCTTGTTAAATATATTGAATAATGCCGCCGATGCCTCACCGGACAATGTTGAGGTCACCGCTGTTTGGTCACAACAGGAACTGACACTACAAGTATCCGATCGTGGAACCGGTCTTTCACCTGAACTGGTCGAGAAGGCTGGTGAACATATTTTAAGTACCAAACAGGATGGTATGGGACTGGGACTGTTTCTGACCTACACTACATTGGAGCGACTTGGTGGTGATGTACGCATTTTTAATCGTGAAGGTGGTGGCGTAATCTGTCAGATTAATCTGCCTCTCTCTAATATACAATTAACCAAAAATGACTGAACAGGTACAAACAGAACAACCCAGTTTACTGATTGTCGATGATGACAAAATCTTTTGCGAAGTGCTGTCAGAGGCAATGGCAAAACGTGGTTATACCGTGACCACAGCAAACAATGTTGATGAAGGGCTCGAGCTCGCCAGAAAGGAACCACCTGAGTACGCTGTCATTGATCTTAAGATGCCCGGTAAATCAGGGCTGGAAATGGTGACAGAGCTTAAAAAACTGGATGAGCATACACGCATGGTGGTATTAACAGGCTATGCATCCATTGCTACAGCAGTGGAAGCCATTAAACTGGGTGCTATTCATTATCTGGCGAAGCCGGCAGATGCAGATGACATTATGGCGGCATTCTTTCGTGATCAAGGAAACAAGGATGCGCCCATCCGCAATAAGCCATTATCGGTTGGGCAAGTCGAATGGGAACATATCCATAAAGTACTGACAGAATGTGATGGCAATATTTCAGAAACTGCACGACGACTAAACATGCATCGCCGAACACTGCAAAGAAAACTGGCCAAGTATCCGGTGAAGAATTAAAAAAGGGGCCTTAAGGCCCCTTTTATGTTGCGTTCCAAATCAACTTATTTGCGTCGAGCAAATCCCATCAGACCAACCAAGCCACTACCAAACAACCAGACTGCAGCAGGAACAGGAACAGGTGTAACTTCATATAATGTATTAAAAGTCACACTATCACCGGCTGAAAGGCCAAAGTTCATGTGAATACCGATAGTGTTATTAACAGCACCTGAAAAGGCGGTTGGACCCTGACTGATTTCGGCAATATTCAATGAACATCCCGGACCAATACAACTACTGCCAAAATTAAATGCCATCATGGTTGAACCATCAATCAGGCCAGACCAGTCATTAACATTGAGTGTTGCACCACCACTGTTGTCAGCATCCGTAAAAGAACCTGAAAAACTTCCAAAGTGATATCCATTAGTAAATGACGGAGAAATCGGTAGGGTAAACATGAGATCAAATGTCTGTATCATCGAACTGGTATTGGTCACTGAAAAACTGCCGCCAATAAACGGATCCGGATCTGCCGTTAAAGACCAGCTGTAATCCCACAAAGGTGAAGAAACGCCTTCCACCATCATGGAAACATTGTCCATACCCATGTAGGTTGTCGTGCCATCCATGTTTTCCATGACAGTCACGTTCGATGCTGTCGAACTTGTCACATTAGACAAATCCTGCATCCAGGTCATGGTGCCGGGAATCATTACCGTGTTGTTAAGACTAACAGGTGCCGCATAGGCTTGTGAAAACATGGTCAGTGCGACTGCACCAAAAACCAAGGAACCAACATTACAGTGCTTTAGCTTCATCACTGGACTACTCCCCTCATTAAATACTTTGTTGTTCTAATACTGCATTTGTTATTTATTTATGAATGATAAACAATAAGTCTGGACATTGTCCATGAATTTCTTTTTATAGATAATGAGACTTATTCTCATTCATAAGTACTATCAGCTTTCATTTTTACAAATAAAAAAAGGGCCTAGAGCCCTTTTTTTATTTCTGTCTTAAGTTTAAAACTTACTCATTAACCGCCTTCATGCTCAGACGAATACGGCCTTGCTTATCGACTTCCAGTACCTTCACCTTAATCATGTCACCTTCAGACAGTTTGTCGCTGACATTTTCAACGCGCTCTTCTGAAATTTGTGAGATGTGTACCAGTCCGTCTTTGCCTGGCAGGATGGTGACAAATGCACCAAAGTCCATGAGCTTGGCTACACGGCCTTCGTAAATCATACCAACTTCCACTTCTGCAGTCAGTTGTTCGATACGGCGACGTGCTTCTTCACCTGCTGCCTTGTCAACAGAAGAGACCTTCACTTCACCATCGTCAGTAATGTCAACGCCAGCACCGGTTTCTTCAGTAATAGCACGGATGGTTGCACCACCTTTACCAATTACGTCACGAATCTTGTCAGGGTTAATCTTGAAGCTGATGATGCGAGGCGCATATTCAGACATGTCTTCACGTGCTGATGAAATCACCTTGTTCATTTCACCCAGGATATGCAAGCGACCTTCTTTTGCCTGACCCAGTGCAATTTCCATGATTTCCTTTGTGATACCGTCAATCTTGATGTCCATTTGCAATGCAGTAACACCATCGTTAGTACCAGCCACCTTAAAGTCCATGTCACCCAGATGATCTTCATCACCCAGAATGTCGCTCAGTACAGCAAAATCACTACCTTCCTTAATCAGACCCATCGCAATACCGGCAACAGGCGCTTTCAATGGTATGCCTGCATCCATCATAGCCAAACTACTGCCACAAACTGATGCCATTGAGCTGGAACCGTTTGATTCTGTAATTTCGGATACAACGCGAACGGCGTATGGAAATTCGTTCATGTCCGGCATAACCGCAGCAACACCACGCTTGGCCAGACGACCATGACCGATTTCACGACGACCTGGTGAACCGGTACGACCTGTTTCACCTACGCAGAAAGGAGGGAAATTATAGTGCAACATGAAAGGTTCGGTTTTGGTTCCTTCCAGCGCATCAATTTTTTGTGCATCACGTGTTGTACCCAGTGTTGTTACAACGATGGCTTGTGTTTCACCACGTGTAAACAGGGCTGAACCATGTGTGCGTGGCAAGACGCCGGTACGTACTGAAATCTGACGAACAGACTTATTGTCACGTCCATCAATACGTGGCTTGCCCTCAATAATACGGCTGCGAACAATCTTTTTCTCCAGCTTGCCGATAGCACCACTGACTTCTTCCGAGCTATAGCTAGGTGAAGCACCTTCAGCAGTAAATACTTCCATCAAGCCTTTGCGAATTTCACTCAGCTTGGTATAACGTTCCTGTTTGTCTGCAATCTGGTAGGCAGCATCAAGTTTATCCTTACCATCAGCGGCAATGGCATTAGCCAGTTCTTCATTGGCAACAGGTGCTTCCCATTCCATTTTCGGTGTATTGACTTCAGCAGCAAATTCCCGGATTGCATTAATCACTGTTTTGCCTGAATCATGACCGAATACAACCGCACCAAGCATGACTTCTTCTGACAACATCTTGGCTTCTGATTCCACCATCAATACAGCATTTTCTGTTCCAGCGACAACCAGATCCAGTGCGGAATTTTCAAGCTGACTGAATGTTGGATTTAAAACATAATTACCATCAATGTAACCCACACGGGCTGCACCGATTGGGCCATTGAAAGGTGCGCCGGAAATTGACAGTGCTGCTGATGTACCAATCATGGCTGGAATATCAGGATCAATTTCAGGGTTGAGTGACATCACGGTTGCGATGACCTGCACTTCGTTGGCATAACCTTTAGGGAAAAGCGGACGAACCGGACGATCAATTAATCGTGAAGTCAGTGTTTCCTTTTCGGATGGACGACCTTCACGTTTGAAAAAACTGCCTGGAATCTTGCCGGCAGCGTATGACTTTTCCTGATAGTTAATTGTCAGCGGGAAGAAGTCTCTGCCTTCTGTCGCTTCTTTTTCTACAACGGCGGTTACAAGCAATGTTGTACCATCCATATCAACTATAACTGCACCACTTGCCTGACGTGCAATTTCACCTGTTTCTAATGTGACGGTGTGATCACCGTACTGAAAGCTTTTCTTTACCGAAGCCACTATGATTTACCTTTTTTAATGTTTTGAATGTGAACAAAAGAAAACGCCTGATTAACAGGCGTTTTTAAAATGTACTTTTTACTTACGAAGACCCAGTTTGCTAATCAAAGCACGATAGCGTTCCAGATCCTTTTTCTTGAGGTAGTCGAGCAGCTTGCGGCGCTGACTAACCATTCTCAACAAACCCTGACGGGAATGATGATCATGAATGTGTTCTTTGAAGTGTCCAGACAAATCATTAATACGTGCTGATAATAAAGCCACCTGTACTTCCGGTGAACCAGTATCAGTTGCTGACTTCTGGTTGTCTTTAATGACTTCAGCTTTTTGTTGTGCATTTAGCGACATGCAACTCTCCTGAGTGTTCTCTCTTTCTAAATATTGCCTTTAAATTCAGGCGCGTATTGTAACCGCGAGTCGGGCCTCGAACAAGCCAAATTACCGATTTTTGGTTAATTTTTTAGGGAATCCGGGATCAGGCTGTATTGACCAGCCGCTTGGGGGCTACACGACCATCATCGGTAATCTGCCCTACCCCCAGAAAATCGTCTTCACCAGCAAATATCCGTACCCAGCCCTGAGTAGGTGCCTTAGGCACCTGTACCGCCTGTCCCATTCGCAGATAATAGGCCGTATCCGAGTTCAAATTCACATCAGGCCAGTCCGTCAGGGCAGTTTCGATAGGTAAAATCATCTTTTTCAGCACATCCGGCTGATCCTTGGCAGCGAACAGGTCATCCAGCGTCACCATGTCATCCCCTGAAAACGGCCCCAGTCCAGTCCGTCTCAGACTGGAAACATGGCCGCCACAACCGAGTTCACGTCCCATATCCTCAGCCAGAGTGCGTATATATGTCCCCTTGGAGCACAAGATGTCGAGAGTAACTTCATTACCCTCTACCTTAATCAGGTTCATTTCATGAATCCGCACCTTGCGTGACTGGCGTTCCACTTCCTGTCCTGCCCGTGCCAATTTGTAGAGCGGCTGTCCCTTATGCTTAATAGCTGAATACATAGGTGGGATTTGCTCAATCTCACCGGTAAACTGTTTAATGACTTCCGGAATACGTGCCAGCATGGCTTCGGTAACTTCCTTTTGTTCCAGAATATCGCCTTCTGCATCACCGGTTGCAGTTGTTTCACCCAGCCTGAAAGTAGACAGGTAGCGTTTGTCCGAATCAAGCAAGTAGGCTGAAATCTTGGTTGCCTCTCCCAAACAAACTGCCAGCAAACCTGTTGCCAATGGGTCGAGACTGCCGGTATGTCCGGCTTTTTTGACTTTCAGTATGCGTTTTACTTTCTGTAATGCGGCATTTGATGACAAACCTAACGGTTTATCGAGCAACACTATGCCATGCAAGTTACTTTTTCTGGCTTGAGGCTGGTTCATTCGTTTTCCTTATCCTGTTCTTCATCACGATCTGCGGCCTTTTCCTTGTCTGTGGTAACAGCATGTTCAATTAATGCCGATAGATTTGCGCCATGCTCCATGGTTTTATCGTGATAAAACTGGAGTTTGGGCATGGTACGCATATTGGTCGATTTCGAGAGGGTATGGCGTAGAAAACCGGCTGCCTTGTTCAGGATACCGAGTGATGCTTTTGTTTCATCATCTGCACCAGACATCATGATATAGACCTTGGCATAAGCCATGTCACGTGATACTTCCACAGCAGAAACAGTCACCATACCAAGACGCGGATCCTTGATCTCGTTTTGAATAAGCAGAGCCAGATCGCGCTGTAACTGCTCGCCAACACGTCGGCTACGACTGAAGTCTTTACTCATATTAAACTGAACCGGATTGCAGGATGAAAATGTTACCGTTTTGGGTTACAGGCTACGAGCCACTTCAACTCGCTCATATACTTCGATCTGATCGCCTGGCTTCACATCATTGTAATCCTTGACGCCAATACCACATTCAGTGCCGGACTGGACTTCATTCACATCGTCCTTGAATCGACGCAGTGATTCCAGTTCACCTTGATAAATAACAACGTTATCACGTAACACGCGGATAGGACTGCTCTTCTTGACGGTACCTTCAATAACAAGACAACCGGCAATGGCACCCAGCTTGGGTGATTTGAATACATCACGTACTTCTGCCAGCCCGATAATTTCTTCCTTCACATCCGGACTCAACATACCGCTTAATGCATTCTTCACTTCATCAATGGCTTCGTAGATAACACTGTAGTAATGCAAATCAAGCTCATTGTCAGAAATAACGGATTTTGCAGATGCATCAGCACGCACATTAAAACCGATAATAACTGCTTTGGATGCCGCAGCAAGATTAGCATCAGTTTCATTAATGCCACCTACACCACTTCCAACAATCTTGACTCTCACTTCATCAGTCGACAGTTTTTCAAGTGCATCTGATAATGCTTCGGCTGAACCCTGAACATCTGCCTTCACAACAACATTCAGTGTGCTGACTGCACCTTCTTCCATTTGGGTAAATACATCAGCCAGCTTGGCTGCCTGTTGCTTGGCCAGCTTGCTTTCACGATCCTTGGTCTGACGGAATGTCGCAATATCACGCGCCTTGCGCTCGGTTGGAACAACCATGACTTCATCACCCGCATTTGGCACACCTGACAGGCCCAGTACTTCAACCGGGGTTGACGGACCAGCTTCATCCAGCTTTTTATGGTTTTCATCCAGCATGGCACGTACACGACCAAACTCGGTACCAGACAATATGATGTCACCATTCTTTAATGTACCGCTTTGTATCAATAGTGTTGCAACCGGACCACGACCTTTATCCAGTTTGGATTCAATAACAACACCCCGTGCCGGCCCGTCTTTTACAGCTTTTAGCTCGAGTACTTCTGCCTGCAGGATAATGGCTTCAAGCAAATCATCAACACCATCTCCTGTCTGTGCAGACACATGGGCAAACATGGTGTCACCACCCCATTCTTCCGGAATAACTTCATGATTTGAAAGTTCGGTTTTGACACGATCCGGATCGGCTTCCGGTTTATCCATCTTGTTTACTGCAATAATCAACGGCACTTTGCCCGCTTTGGCATGTTGTATTGCTTCAATTGTTTGCGGCATGACACCGTCATCAGCAGCCACAACCAGAACAACAATATCTGTTGCGCTGGCACCGCGTGCTCGCATGGCAGTAAATGCCGCGTGACCTGGTGTATCCAGGAAAGTGATACCACCCTTGTCCAGTTCAACGTGATAGGCACCTATGTGTTGTGTAATACCGCCTGCTTCACCCGCAGCCACCTTGGTGCGGCGTATATAATCCAGTAATGATGTCTTGCCATGATCAACGTGGCCCATGATGGTCACAACCGGTGGACGCGGTTCTTTTTCACCGCTTGCAGCATCACCTGCCAACACCAGATCCTGCTCGAGTGCATTTTCGTGAAGAATTTTTGGCGTATGCCCCATTTCTTCAACAACAATCGCAGCCGTATCCTGATCAATAGCCTGATTGATGGTAACCATACTGCCCATGTTCATCATGGCCTTGATAACTTCGCCAGCCTTCACTGACATTTTCTGGGCAAGTTCACCAACAGTAATGGTTTCCGGGATAGCCACTTCACGCACAATCGGTGCAGTCGGCATTTCAAATCCGTGCTCCTCCGAACCCCTGACAGCAACACGTCTTTGCTTTTTAGGTTTCTTGCGACGACCACCAGGACCAGTATCTCCTGCTACATGAAGTTCCTTTCTTCCGTATTTTGATTTCTTGCCAAAATCATCGTCTTCATGTTTCTTGCCCTTGCGATCCTTCTTGCGCTTGCCTGCAGCATCAGTCTCCGGTGCAGGTGCAACAACAGCCGGGGTAATAACAGCTTCAGCTGATACTTCCTCTTCGATCTTCTCTTCTACTGACTCAGCTTCGGCTTCGATCGGAGTTTCTGTAACAACAGGTTCGGTTACAACTTCAGCCTGTTCTGCAGTCTCAAGAATTTCTTCTTCAACTGCCTGCTCTTCAACCGGCTCTTCAATTTCTTCTTTCGGCAAACGTTTTACGTAGGTACGCTTCTTGCGCACTTCCACACTGACAGTATTGACTGTCTTTGCACGTGTTGCTGCTGCACCACGTCCGGCACGACCACCCGTTGAACCGGTTTGCCTCAGTTCACTGACAGTTTTACGTTTGAGTGTTATTTTTTTAGGCTCTGCTGATAATGCAATCTTGCTTTCACTCTTGCCGTGTTTGTTGCGCAAGTGAGAAAGTAATTTCATTTTTTCGTTATCAGTAATGGTCTGATCTTCGCCCTTTACTTCCAGACCCGCTTCTCCAAGCTGGGTTAAAAGACGATCAACCGGAATCCCGACAACATCAGCAAATTGTTTTACCGTAATTTCAGACATATTTTATTTATACTTTTAACCTTCAGGCCTGTTCTTCTGCAAACCAGGGGGCACGTGCTGTCATGATCAGTTCACCTGCCCGTTCTTCATCCATACCATCCAGTACCATCAATTCGTCGATAGACTGCTCAGCCAAATCCTCCATTGTTAACACGCCCATATTGGCCAGTGCATAGGCTGTTTCCTTATCCATACCATCCATTTCAAGCAAATCCTGCGCCGGTTCCTTGTCGCCAATAATTTCTTCCTGCATGATGGCGCGTGTCAACATAACGTCCTTGGCACGATTACGCAGCTCTTCCACCATGTCTTCATCGAATTCTTCGATGTTCATCATTTCCTGCTTTGGCACATAGGCGACTTCTTCCACGCTGGAAAAACCTTCCTGAACAAGGATAGCAGACACTTCTTCATCCACGTCGAGCTGTTCCATAAATAGTTTCACCAATGATGATGCTTCGGCTTCACTCTTTTCTTCAGCTTCCGACTCGGTCATGATGTTCAATGTCCAGCCTGTCAGTTCACTTGCCAGACGTACGTTCTGCCCGCCACGACCGATTGCCTGTGACAACTGATCTTCATCAACCGCGATATCCATGCTGTGGGAATCTTCATCAACAACAATAGAGCTGGCTTCTGCCGGAGACAGTGCATTAATAACAAACTGGGCCGGGTTAGCATCCCACAAAATAATATCAACGCGTTCACCACCCAGTTCACCGGAAACAGACTGTACACGTGAACCACGCATGCCCACACAGGCACCAACCGGATCGATACGTGAATCATTTGTCTTGACCGCAATCTTTGCGCGCAAACCGGGATCGCGTGCTGCTCCCAGAATCTCCAGCAGACCTTCACCAATTTCCGGTACTTCGATACGGAACAACTCAATTAATAATTCTGGTGCGGTACGACTGACATACAGTTGCGGTCCGCGTGCTTCAGCATTGATCTCGTATAAGTAACCACGTACACGATCACCATTGCGAACAGATTCTCTCGGGATCAGGTTTTCACGGAAAATAACGGCTTCTGCATTATTCCCGAGATCAAGAATGACATTGCCACGGTCAATACGTTTAACCACACCCATGACCAGTTCACCAATACGATCTTTATAGGCATCCACAATCTGGGCACGTTCAGCATCACGCACTTTTTGCACAATGACCTGCTTTGCAATCTGCGCCGCAATACGTCCGAACTCGACGGATTCAATAGGCTCTTCGATATAGTCACCGACTTCAATATCTTCGATCTGTTCCAGCGCGATGTCGTGATAAATCTGTGCATCAGGAAATTCCATCTCGACTGTATCGTCAATGACTTGCCAGCGACGGAAAGTATTGTAGTCGCCTGTTTTCCGATCAATTTCGACACGTGCATCAATACTGCCACCATGACGTTTTTTCGTCGCAGTAGCCAATGCGGCTTCGATTGCCTCGAAAATGATTTCCTTGCTGACACCCTTTTCATTGGATACAGCTTCTGCCACCATCAAAATTTCTTTGTTTGCCATTTCTGATGCCTCTAAACTAATTCCTGAATTCTGTTTGCAAAATTATCAACTTAAATTTCCGGAACAAGATTTGCCTTTTCAATTTCATTAATCGGCAATCTATATTCCTCATCATCTACATCTATCACCACATGATCATCATCTACACCATGGAGTACACCGGTATAATTCCGTCTGCCTTCAAACGGCATTCTGGTACGTATTCTGGCCTTGCTTCCGGCAAACCGTACAAAATGTTCTGCCGTATACAAGGGTCTGTCCAGGCCCGGTGAAGATACCTCCAGTACATAGTTCTCACGAATGGGATCTTCCACTTCCAGTATGCCGCTCACCTGATGACTTACCTTTCCGCAGTCATCAACGGTAATACCGTTTTCACTATCGATATAAATTCGCAATAGCCCTTGTTTGCCCTGCCGAAGATACTCAACACCGACTAACTCATAACCCATCGCCGTAATCGCAGGTTCAAATAACGCTCTAAACTGTGGTGCCTGACCCATGTTCTCCGCCGTAAAAACAAAAAGTGGGCCGACGGCCCACCTTTTATTAGTACTTAATTTGGTCTCGCTATTATAGCGTTCTGTTCAGGAAAAACCAGCAAAAACTGACAAAGAAAACCCGAAACATGGCCAGAATATTCAAGAATTCTCTCAATCAGAAACTTTCTGAAATCCTGAATCTTTATAGAACAAATAAACTATATATATCATATAGTTATATAATCTTCCTGTGAATTTGCCTGTAATAGAGGATGACTTTTATAAATCAACAACTTATTTTGCACTAAGTGGTATTTTGATCATACTCATAGGGTATACTTTCGATGAAAAGCTAAAGTAATTTATGAGATATAAGGATATATACAAAATTATTACTATAATTAATAACTTGTAAGTATTTTCAACAATTTATATAAAAAACACAGATTTCCGCCCTGGTGACGCCAGATCAGGCCCTGCACCAGCGCAAATCCGGATTTACAGGAGTTTGAAGTAGATTATATGGAGCGTTTAACTACGTTTTGTACCGCTTTCGTGCCCAAGGCATTCTTGCTACTGGTATTTTTACTGGTAAATCCGGCTTATGCTGAAAATATTACCCTTAACCTGAAAGACGCTGATATCAATGCGCTCATCGATACTGTCTCAAAGAAAACCGGCAAAAATTTTATTGTCGATCCGCGCGTTAAAGGCAAAGTAACCGTCATCTCCTCCCATCCGATGGATGTCGAGGAACTCTATCAGGTCTTCTTATCAATTCTTCAGGTACATGGTTTCTCAACTGTCCCGAGTGGGAACGTCATAAAAATTATTCCTGATGCCTCGGCCAAACAGGCTGAAATCCCGACCGTGAATTATCGCGCACCCGGTATCGGTGATGAAATGGTAACGCGTGTGATTACACTGGATAATATTTCGGCATCACAACTGGTGCCTATCCTACGACCACTGATCCCGCAACATGGTCATCTGGCAGCCTACGCGCGCACCAACGTTCTCATCATTACCGACCGTGCCGCCAATATCACACGGCTGGCTCAAATTATTAAACGTATCGATCTGGAAGGTGATAATGATATTGAAGTAATACGTCTCGAGTATGCGTCTGCCTCCGAGATTGTCAAAATTATTACCTCACTGGAACAAAAAGACGCCAAAGATGCACCAGCATCTGATCGACCTATTCTCGTGGCCGATGATCGTACCAACAGCATCCTGATGTCCGGTGATAAAAGTAATCGTATCCGGATGCGCATGATTGTTTCTCATCTGGATACGCCACTGGAAAGCGGTGGTAACACCAATGTTATTTACCTGCACTATGCCAAGGCCAAGGAACTGGTGCCTATTCTGACCGGTGTCAGCGCCAACATCACTGAAGTCAAACGTCCTCAAGGCGGTACTACACGCATACCAGCGGCTGGTAACAAGGTCAGTATTGAAGCGGATGAGCAAACCAATGCACTTGTCATCTCGGCACCACCTGACATTATGCGTTCATTACAAGCTGTTATTAAAAAACTGGACATACGCCGTGCGCAAGTATTGGTTGAAGCCATTATCGCAGAAGTCTCTTCAACCAAAGGGGCTGAACTGGGTGTTCAATGGGCCAGTAGTGCCAGTACCGCTGGCAGCAATGTAACAGCAGGTGGCATTTCATTATCCGGAACTGACAGTAAAGCCATCAACAGTTTTAACCTCGGCTCACTTCAGCAAGGACTGAGCATTGGTCACTTTACCAAAGGGACTATTCGCGGCCTGCTACGTGCTCTGGCATCAGATGTAAAAACCAATGTGCTTTCAACACCCAATCTCGTTACACTGGATAACGAAGAAGCTGAAATTATTGTTGGTGAAAACGTTCCTTTTATCACCGGGCAGTTTACCAATAACACTACTACCCCTGACAATCCGTTCCAGACCATAGAACGTCATGATGTCGGTATTGTTTTGAAAGTAAAACCTCAAATCAACGAAGGTGATGCGGTTAAACTGGATATTACACAGGAAGTATCCAGTGTTCAGAACGACACTTCCGGCACCTCGCTAACCACGAACAAGCGTTCTATCAAAACCAGTGTGCTGGTCGATGATAAGCAAATTATTGTGCTTGGTGGACTAATAAAAGATGACTTGCAGGAAACAGTACAGAAGGTACCCCTGCTCGGCGATATCCCGTTACTGGGTATGCTGTTCCGCAATACTGCAACTGATCTGGTCAAGACCAATCTGATGGTATTCCTGCGTCCGGAAATTCTGCGTAATGGTCAGGATACTTTCATACAAACCAACAGCAAGTATGAATTCATTCGTAAACTGCAACAGGCACGCAGGGAAGAAGGCGTGGGACTCATGTATGATAATAACGCACCTGTTCTTCCGAAACTGGAAATGCGGTTACCTGTGCCCTATCAGGAAACGGATGAAGATATAAATTCGATCAAGAACATCATAAATGACAACCGCGCTGAAGAATAAGGTCGTGGAAGTTTCCAGTCAGCAACAATCGTTACAATTGCCTTTCAGTTTTGCCAAACGTCATGGCGTACTGATTAAACAGTATGAAAAAGACAAGGCCATCGTGGCCTACCGTCCCGGTGTCACAACTTCCATACTTTCTGAAGTAAGGCGTTTTGTTTCCATGCCGGTACAACTGGAAGCCGTCTCAAGCGAACAGTTCGATGAGCTGTTATCCAGATCCTATGAACAGCAATCAAGTCAGGCTATGCAAATGATGGAAGATCTGGGTGATGAACTGGATCTGGCGCATGTTGCACAACAATTATCTGAACCTGAAGATCTGCTCGAAAGTCAGGATGACGCACCCATTATTCGATTAATCAACGCTCTGTTGACGGAAGCGGCAAAGGAAAATGCATCAGATATTCACATCGAACCATATGAAAACCGTCTGGCAGTCCGTTTTCGTATTGATGGTGTGCTTAAAGATGTTATACAACCGGATCGTAAACTTGCTCCTTTGCTGGTTTCACGTATCAAGGTCATGGCCAAACTCGATATTGCAGAAAAACGATTACCGCAGGATGGACGTATTTCCCTGCGAGTTGCCGGTCGTCCGGTTGATGTACGTGTTTCCACCATTCCATCCGGTCATGGTGAACGTGTTGTTTTACGTTTATTGGACAAACAGGCCGGTCGTCTGGATCTGGAACAACTGGGCATGGCAAAAACCGGCATGGATCAAATGAATGACCTGATCAGTAAACCGCACGGCATTATTCTGGTAACTGGCCCAACCGGTTCAGGTAAAACAACCACATTGTATGCCGTGCTCTCCAGACTCAATAGTCGTCAACGCAACATACTGACAGTTGAAGATCCGATTGAATATTATCTTGACGGGATTGGACAGACACAGGTCAACACCAAGGTGGACATGAGTTTTGCACGCGGCCTACGCGCTATTTTACGTCAGGATCCGGACATAGTGATGGTTGGTGAAATACGCGATCTGGAAACTGCTGAAATCGCAGTTCAGGCCAGTTTGACCGGACATCTGGTGCTTTCAACATTGCACACCAATACAGCCGTCGGTGCCGCTACCCGTTTGCGCGATATGGGTGTTGAACCTTTCCTGTTATCTTCAAGCTTAATCGGTGTGCTTGCACAACGTCTTGTGCGTTTATTATGTCCACATTGCAAACAGCCACATGAAATTTCTGAAAGTGAAGCGCGCATGATTGGTTTAAAACCTGATGCTAGTCAGACGATTTATGGGCCTGGCGGCTGTGAAAAATGTAATCATACCGGTTATACCGGTCGTGCCGGTATTTTTGAATTAATCATGATTGACGACATCTTGCGTACCATGATTCATGATGGTGCCGGTGAGCATGAGCTGGAAAAATATGCGCGCACATTAACCACCGGTATTCGTGAGGATGGACGCAGACGAATATTATCTGGTGACACGTCGATTGAAGAAGTCCTGCGCGTTACAAGAGAAGATTAACAGGTCAGAAAATTGTGCCAGCATATAATTACCAAGCTCTCGACAATACCGGACGTGAACTCAAGGGAGTCATGGAAGGTGACAGTGCGCGCCAGTTACGCCAGCAGTTGCGTGACAAGGGCTGGACTCCGCTGGAAGTCGCTGAAGTAGTACAACAAAAAAAATCCGGTAAAAAATTCAGCATCCAGTTGCGCAATAAAATCAGTGCATCTGAACTGGCACTGGCAACACGACAACTCGCCACACTGGTGCGCTCTTCTCTGCCTCTGGAAGAAGCCTTGCATACGGTGTCGCGTCAAAGTACACGACCCAATCTCAAAAGCATTATGTTTGCCGTACGTTCACGCGTACTGGAAGGACACTCACTCGCACAAGGACTAAATGATTTTCCAGCAGCCTTTCCAGAACTTTACCGTGCAACCGTTGCGGCCGGTGAACAATCGGGACATCTTGATACCGTACTGGAACGACTGGCTGACTACACCGAGGCAAGACAGCAACTGCAACAAAAGATTTCACAGGCATTAATCTACCCAATCCTGCTGACATCCATATCCATACTGGTGATTGTGTTCCTGCTTACTTTTGTGATGCCACAAATCACACAAGTATTTGCCAATACGGGTCAACAACTGCCCTGGCTGACGACAGCCATGATTGCAACCAGTGAGTTTTTGCAAGACTATGGATTTCTCTTGTTGGCAGGTATTGTTGTTGCCTATATCGCTGCACGCATGAGTCTGAAAAATGAATCAACACGCCAGCGTTATCATGACGTACTACTCAAAATTCCTCTGGTAAAAAGTCTGGTTCAGGGACTGAATACAGCACGCTTTGCACGTACATTCAGTATTCTGATGGGCAGTGGTGTTCCGGTTGTTGAGGCATTGCGCATTTCGGCACAGGTCATATCCAATCTACCCATGCGTAATGCAGTTACCGATGTTTCTCACCGTGTCCGTGAAGGTGCCAGCTTGCATAAATCCCTGTATGACAGCGGCTATTTCCCACCGATGACAACCCAGCTGATTGCCAGTGGTGAAGCCAGTGGTGATCTGGATGCCATGCTGGAGCGCGCCGCCCAAAGTCAGGAGCGGGAGGTTGAATCACTGATATCAAGATTAATGGCCATTTTTGAGCCTGTTTTATTGCTGGTAATGGGTATGATTGTACTGGTCATTGTATTGGCCACCCTGCTCCCGATTCTGGAGTTAAATCAGCTCATCCGTTAAATCGAGCTATTGCTGTATAATGGAGTCCATGAACAGTTATACACATAATCATGCATCACTGGAGCGGACTTTGGGCATGCTGCAACAGCCGCGTGTTGCCCGTGCCCTGTCACTGACATTGACACTGTTGTTTACAGCTGGCTGTCTTGCTATTGCCTATGATTTGAAACAAACCTTCTGGGACAAACAATCTGATCAATCCTCTTTATCAGAAACCACCACTGTCCAGAAAACAACAACGTCAAAAACCCTGACAGCCAGAAATATTAACCAATGGCATTTATTCGGACAGGCACAAAAACAAAATACCGAATCAGCGCCTGCTCCTATCACCGCACCGGAAACAAGACTCAATCTGAAACTGAATGGTATTATTGCATCAGATGGCGAAAATACAGCAGGTGCTATTATTGAAAAAAGCCCTGGCAATCAGGAATACTTTGCTCTGGGTGATACCATCAGTAATGGAGTCACCCTGAAGGAAGTCTACACAGATCGGGTTATTCTAAGCAGAAGCGGAAGACTGGAAACACTAAGCCTGCCCAAGCTTGATATAAATGCCAGCTCGACAGGTTTTGACAGCACACCTGTTGTGCAAAAACCTGCCGTTTCCAGACCTGCAAATGTTGTACCCGATAATGTGAAACCGATATCAGCAAACACACCCAAACCAACAGTTGGCCGTGATGCAAAGGACACAAAGAAGTTATTGGAGAAATACAGAGAAATGGTGCTGCAGCGCCAACAACGTTTAATGAAAGAAAAATCGGAAAACAATAATGAAGAATAAAAAATCAAATCATAAAGGTTTTACACTTATCGAAGTCATGATTGTCGTTATCATTATCGGCATTCTGGCAACATTGGTTGTACCTAAATTGATTGGACGTCAGGATCAGGCGCTGGTCACCAAGGCGCGTCACGATATCAGCACGCTGGAAAATGCACTCAAACTCTATCGTCTGGATAACTATAATTACCCATCTACCGATCAAGGACTCGAAGCATTGGTGACCAAACCAGCTGGCACACCTGAACCCAGAAACTGGAAAAAAGGCGGGTATATCGAACGCATGCCCAAGGATCCGTGGGGCAATGACTATCTTTATCTCAATCCCGGTATACACGGTGACATCGATATTTACTCTCTCGGTGCTGATGCACAGGAAGGTGGAGAGGAGATGAATGCGGACATAGGCAACTGGAACCTCGAGTAATTAAGCCCCTAAAGCGGCGCTGGCTATGTTGAAAAGAAACTCAAAATTCTCATTTACTGTCTGTAAACTCCGCTTTTTCGTTTCTTTTCGCCTTGCCATCATCCACTTTATGAACTTAATTTGCTAATTTTTTCAACCATGCCCTGCTCCGGAAAAAAAAATGTACGGGGTTTCACATTACTGGAACTGCTGATTGTTATTACCATCATTGGCCTTGTTATCGGGCTGGTCAGTCTTTCTACTGGACTGATTGGTAATGTTCCACTCGAACGCGAAGCCAAGCGCCTTCACGCACTAATCGATCAGGTTGGCAAGGAAGCCATCATTCAATCAAAAGTGATTGGTATTCATTTCTCACACAATAATTATTCCTTTCTGCAGTTACAGGATAACCAGTGGCAAGTATTGTCTGATGATGACATCTTCAAGACCAGAGAACTGCCCGAGCAGTTAAAGCTGGAACATGATTTTGAGACAGATGAAGAATCAGAAACACTCAAGCCAATGACTTTTTTCCTGCCAACCGGTGAAACGCTGCCCTTTATTGTCGCATTGCGTGATATAGACAGTAACGAAAAATATATCATTACACTTAAACATAATGGCACCGTTGCCATGGAGCGTGTTGATGAATAGACGCAGCAACGGCTTTACACTCTTGGAAATACTGGTGGCACTGGTTGTGCTGGCCGTTGCATTGACGGCTGTCATCCGTACTGTCAGTGCTGATGCTACCAATCTGGGTTATATGCGTGATAAGACACTGGCCCATTGGGTGGCGATTAATCATATTACCGAGCTCCATATAAACAAGGAGTGGCCATCAGTTGGTACTAAATCCGGATCCGAATTCATGGCCAATCGTGACTGGTACTGGAAAACCAGGGTATCCACGACAGCTGATGAAGATGTGCGTCGAATTGATGTTTCGGTCAGTGATAAAGAGGATGATGAAAATCCGTTAACCACTGTAACCGCCTTTATAGGTAATTCATCATGAAGCGGCTTCATCACCAAAATGGTTTTACCCTCCTCGAATTACTTGTTGCGGTCAGTATTTTTGCGGTTGTTACTACAATGGCCTATGCCGGACTACAAACTATATTGAATAGCAGTGATCGTATTACCGAACAAAGCAAGCAACTCGCTGAACTGCAACTCGCCTTTACCATCCTGTCTCGTGACTTGCAGTTATCAGTTCCCCGACCAGTGCGCGATCAATTTGGCGATACCAAACCTGCCTTCTATTCAGGAACTGCTGATCAGTTACTTGAACTCACCCATAACGGTGTTGTGAATCTGCTTGATCAAAACAAAAGTGATCTGCAACGTATTACCTACTCATTTGAAGAAGAGCAACTGAAACGCAATATATGGCCGACTCTGGATCAGACGCAGGCGGAAGAACCTCAGGAAATGGTTTTACTGGATAAGGTGCAAAACGTGGAGATCCGTTTACTCAATGAAAATGGGGAATGGGGACAGGACTGGTCAGATGAGAATCATATTGCCATGCCGGTAGCAGTAGAAGTACTGGTTGAAACAGCACACTGGGGTGTCATTAAACGCCTGATACAAATACCGGGACACTAGTATGACATCATTAAAAAAACAAAAAGGTATTGCCCTCATCACTGCCATGCTGATCGTTTCACTGGTTGTGATCATTGCGGCAACACTGACAACACAGCAGGAACTGGATATCCGCCGTACCGGTAATGTGCTGGCGCAGGAACAGGCCTGGCTTTATGCGACAGGTGTCGAGGACTGGGCCAAAGGTGTGTTGAAGCAGGATGCAAAAAATTCCAAACATGATTTTCTGGCAGAAAGCTGGACAATTCCTTTGCAACCAATTGAAGTTGATGGTGGACAACTCAATGGATTGATTGAAGATGAACAGGCCAAGTTTAATCTCAACAATCTGGTCAAGGACGGCAAGGCCAGTCTGCCGGACATGGAACGCTTCAAACGCCTGTTAACAGCTCTGGAACTGGATACTAATCTGGTGCAAGCGATTGTTGACTGGATAGATGTAAATCAGGAAACCAGTTTTCCGAATGGTGCTGAAGATCAATTCTACTCCGGTCAGGACATTTCCTATCGCACTGCCGACCGCCCGATGGGTGATATTTCCGAACTGCGCTTGATAAAAGACATTACGGGTGAAATCTATCGCAAGCTGGCACCCTACGTAACCGCCCTGCCCGAATACACCAGCATTAATATCAATACCGCACCGGAGCCGGTGTTGATGTCGATTGCAGAGGGTGTCACCGCATCAGGTGCAAGCAGTATTGTTACTGACAGGGCTGAGTCCGGTTTTGAAACCATCGAGGCCTTTTCAAAACACAATGCGCTGGCAGGGTTAACGCTGGAACAAGCCGGCCTTTCAGTCGATAGCCAGTATTTCAGGCTGTCCTCAACCGTTGAAATAAGTAGCAGTATCATCAAACTGGACAGCCTGTTGGCACGTAAAAGCACGGGTAAAGTGTTCACGCTGGCACGCAAGCGCCGTTCATATTAGACTGTTATTACTGATTAAGGCTGATTGAACAATAATGACGGATCGAATTTTTATACACATGCCATCTGGCCAGACCGAGGTCGACTGGTTGATTACATCAAGCCAGAAGTCATCGGCACAAAGTGGCCATGATGATCTGGCCAAGATCACGGCATTATGCAGTGATCGTCAGGTCGTACTGGTGATCCCGGGCAACACAACCTCGCTGCGCACAGCTACATTACCCGTTAGCAACAAAAAGCAACTGCTCAAGGCCATTCCCTATGCACTGGAAGAACATCTCATCGAGGATGTTGATAAATTACATTTTGCGATTGGCAAACAGGAATCCGACAAATCAACACCGGTAGCAGTCACACGCCAGCAATACATGAAAAACTGGCTGGCCATTCTGGAGAAACACAACATCACACCGGATATTATTATTCCCGATACTTTATTGTTACCGCAAAGACCAAGAGAATGGTCAGCCATGATTCATGGCCATGCCATGAATGTACGTACCGGAAAAAACAGCGGATTCAGTTGTGATATGGACAATGCCGGTTTTATGTTGCAAACGGCATTGACTGAAAACAATACAAGCAAACCGGCACGTATTAATCTGTTTCTGGCCAGCGATGCAACCGCACCTGACAATCTGGATAAACTTGATACCGAAATAGTGACTCATTCAATTGAGGGTAATCCGCTCAGCATTCTGTCTGGCAATATCAACGGTTCTGCCATTATCAATTTGATGCAGGGCAGCTTTGTATCTAAAAGATCAGGCACTGGCACGTTGAAACCATGGAAACCGGCCATGATTGCCGCAGCGGCACTTTTGCTTTTACATATTGGCAGTAATGTAGGCCAGTATTTTTATTTGAATAATGAATACAACAAACTGGACACAGAAATAACACAGTTATATCAGCAACTTTTCCCCGGCTCCAAACAAACCAGAAATATCCGTTCTTTGGTGCAAAGCAAACTGAAGGAACTTAAAACAGGCAACGCATCCGGTAACAATGACTTTATCAGCCTGCTGGCAAGAACCGGTGACATTCTGCATAAAGTACCAGCGCTTGAAATTAATAATATTAATTATCGAAATAACCATATGGAAATGGAAGTGGTTATTAATGATTTACAAACCATGGAAAAGGTGAAACAGGATCTGTCTGCTGCCGGACTCAATATTGAAGTCCAGTCGGCCTCTGCCAAGGATAACAAGGTCACGACCCGACTCAAGATTGAGGGAGCCAGCTGATGAAGGAATGGTTCAATAACCTGGAACAGCGTGAACGCCGCTATGTTTCTATCGGCAGTATTGCTGTGCTTATCATGCTTGTCTATGCCTTGTTATGGGCACCCTTTCTTGAGGAAGTCAAAAAACTGAATAGTCAGGTTAATGGACATCGTGACACATTGAGCTGGATGCAAAACAATACTCAATTGATAAAAAGTACCAATCCAGCAGCAAGCACAGGCACGGTCAATCGTGATCAATCCCTGATCGCAGTTATCGGCGAAACCACAAAAAATTCTGCCATGAGCCAAAGCGTGAAACGAGTGGAAGAAAACAAGGATAACAGTGTGCGCGTCTGGCTGGAAAAGGCACCCTTCGATCAAATGATTATCTGGCTTGAAAGTCTGCAAACACGCTATGGCGCAAACATAACCAGCATTAATATAGACAATCAAAGTGAAGTCGGTGTTGTTAATGCAAGACTTACGCTGGAGCGCCTTTAATATCTACAATGTCTACTTCAAAAAAATTCTGGCTTTATTTTTTAATCATTGTTGTCATTATTGCCGGTGCTGTTTATTACGGCACACGCCCCAAGCCCATTAGTGTTTATGTAAAACAAGTTGAAACCGGCGATGTTGAAGCGACTGTTGCCAATACCCGTGCCGGTACAATCAATGCCTGCAAACGCGCCAAACTGGCACCCACTATTGGTGGACAAATTGCATACCTGCCGGTCAGGGAAGGTGAGCAAGTCAAAAAGGACCAAATCCTGCTTGAACTCTGGAATGATGATCTCAAGGCGCAAATACAATTGAGTAAAGAAGAGGCCGTTGCTTCTACTGCTCGCGCCAGACAGGCCTGTATTATGCACGATGTTGCACACCGTGAAGCTGACCGCCTTGTCTCCCTCAAAAAGAAAGGCCTTTCCTCAGCCGAACAAACCGATCAGGCAGTTGGTAATTCAAGAGCAACACAAGCCGCCTGCGATGCGGCCAATGCCTCACTAAAAGAATCCGAGGCACGTATCAAGGTTGCCATGACCGCACTTGAACGCACCATATTACGTGCGCCATTTGAGGGTACAGTTGCCGAAATCAATGGTGAAGTCGGTGAAGTTGTTACGCCCTCACCTGTCGGTATTGCAACGCCACCTGCCATAGACTTGATCGATAGTCGTTGCATGTATGTTACTGCACCGATTGATGAAGTCGATGCCGCTGCCATTCGTGTTGGTATGAAGGCGCGCATTACACTCGACGCCTTTTCAGACAAAAACTTTGCCGGGCAAGTTAGCCGTATATCCACCTATGTACAGGACAGGGAAAAACAGGCGCGCACAGTCGATATTGAAGTTAATTTCGAAAAACCGGAAAGCATTAATGACATGCTGGCCGGTTACAGTGCTGATGTTGAAATTATTTTGAATACAAAAAAGAACATTACACGTGTACCTACTGAAGCCATTATTGGCGATGGCAAGGTCTATCTATTTGATAATGGTGTGCTGGCTGAAACCCAAATCAAGACTGGTTTAAGCAACTGGCAATATACTGAAGTCATCAGCGGACTTCAGGCTGGTCAGCAGGTGGTTACCTCGGTTGATCAAACCGGCGTCAAGGATGGCGCTAAAGCCGAAATTGATACATCGGAAAATTAATTATGATACGGCACTGCTGTCTCATTAATATAATCTCGATGTATTGCAACAGTCCGATTATCAGAAAAGACAGGGTGCTCGATAATTTTGGAGACATGCAACTCAATAATCGGAGCCATTCCTTCTCCCTCCGGGAGAAGGCCAGGATGAGGGGGTATACAAAACAAAAAATTATTTATTTTAATCCCCTCACCCCCACCCTCTCCCTGAGGGAGAGGGAGTTAACGGAACTACTGTGATGATACGACTTGAGAAAGTCGAACGCATTTTCCAGGTCGGCGACCAACAGGTCACGGCGCTGAATAAAGTTGATCTCAATATTGAAGCCGGTGAATACATTTCCATCATGGGACCATCCGGTTCCGGAAAATCTACTTTATTAAATATTCTTGGTCTGCTTGATCGCCCCAATAGGGGACAATATCTACTCGATGGCAAGGATGTTACCTCTCTCACTGATGATGAACAGGCATTCACTCGTCAGCAAAAGATCGGCTTTGTATTCCAGTTTTTTCATTTGATCCCGCGCCTGACTGCCGAGGCCAATATCGAACTGCCAATGATACTGGCCGGTATCCCGGAACAGGAACGCAAGGATCGTATCCATACCGTATTAAAAGCTATTGGACTGGAAAACCGTGCCGACCATCGCCCGGATCAACTCTCCGGTGGTCAGTTACAACGCATCGCCATTGCACGTGCCACCATTATGCAGCCGAAGGTCCTGCTTGCCGATGAGCCCACCGGTAACCTTGATCAACACTCCGGCGGGGAAATTATTCAATTGCTCGAAGATTTAAACAGCAAGGGGCTGACACTGATCATCGTGACTCATGATATGAATATCGGCAAACGCGCACGTCGCCGTATTCGCATTGTTGACGGCCAAATCTCCGCAGATGAAACAGGTGTTGCATGAATATAAAGGATATATTCCTGTTCACTATTCATGCCGTTACATCCAACCGTATACGCACCATACTCATGCTGGTGGCCATGTCCATCGGTGTGGGCTCAGTAGTCATCCTGACTTCAATTGGTGAAGGCGCACGTCATTATGTCACTGATGAATTTTCAGCCCTCGGCACTAACCTGATTATTGTTCTACCCGGTCGCACCGAAACTGCTGGTAACCAGGCCGGCATGTTATTTGGAAAAACCCCGCGTGACCTGACCGTCTATGATGCTGATTCAATTCATCGTAGCCCCTACATCAAACAGATTGCACCTATCAGTGTTGGCTCTGCCACCATTTCCTACAAACAACGCAGTCGTGAGGGCCCGGTTATCGGTTCAAGCGCAAGCTTGCTTGATATTCGACACTGGGAAATGGCACAAGGCAAATTTCTACCAGTCATGGATTATGATCGCGGTAGCCCGGTGTGCGTGATTGGTGCCGAAACAAAACGCGAATTGTTCGCCAATGAAAACCCGCTTGGCAAATGGCTGCGCATTGGCGATCGGCGTTTTCGTGTGATTGGCGTGATTGCATCCGAAGGTCGTTCTGTTGGCGTTGATGTCGAAAAACTGGTTATCGTACCTGTCGCCTCGGCCATAGCCATTTTCGACAATCCCTCCCTGTTTCGCATTATGGTCGAATCCAAAAACCGCGACATGGTACCGTCTGCTATCAAGGACGTGGAAAGGATTATTCGCGAACGCCATCAGGGTAAAGATGATGTCACCTTGATTACACAGGATGCGGTACTGGGCACCTTCGATAAAATATTCACTGCACTGACATTCACCGTTGCCGGTATTGGTGCTATTAGTTTGTTTGTCGCCGGTATCCTGATCATGAATGTCATGCTGGTTACTGTTTCGCAACGCACTTCTGAAATCGGTTTATTAAAGGCCATTGGAGCCAGCAAACAACAAATCACCATCCTGTTTATGGGCGAAGCCGCCCTGCTCTCGCTTATCGGTGCATTGGCTGGTATTGGATTCGGAATACTGGTTACCCAGACAGCCGAAATCTTTTTTCCCAAAATGACACTGGTCGCCCCCTGGTGGGCATTGGTCGCAGCCATGGCAACGGCTATCACAACCGGTATCCTGTTTGGACTTTTACCAGCACGACGCGCGGCACGACTCGATCCGGTAACGGCTCTCTCAAGGCGGTAACATGAACTTATCAGAAACACTCCGCTTCGCCTCTGGCACCATCCAGTCCTATCGTATGCGTAGTTTTCTGACCGCCATCGGTATTGCAGTCGGTATTACCACTGTTGTCCTGCTCACTTCCATCGGTGAAGGTGTGCATCGTTTTGTGGTGGCGGAATTCACCCAGTTCGGTACCAACCTGATCGGCATTAACCCCGGCAAAAGCGAAACCCACGGCGTGTCCATCGGTGTATTCGGCAGTACCAAGCCATTAACACTGGAAGACAGCGAAGCATTAAAACGCATTCAATATGTTGAAGGCGTAGTACCCATGATACAGGGCAATGTCGATATTGAAGTTGGTAGTCTTGGCCGACGCACAACTGTTTACGGTGTTGGCCCTGAATTTCCGGAAGTACTCAAGTTTAACGTGCGCAGTGGCCGCTTCCTGCCTAAAGATAATATCCAGTCACCGCGTGCCTTTGCTGTACTTGGCAGTAAGCTCCGGCGCGAACTGTTTGGCAACCGCACCGCACTCGGTGAACGCATTCGCATTGGCGGTTATCGTTACCGCGTGATCGGTGTCATGGAACCCAAGGGACAAATACTCGGTTTTGATATCGACGATGCCGTTTATATCCCGACAGCACGTGCGCAGGAACTGCTTGATCAGGAAGGCCTGTTTGAAATCGATATCCTTTATTCAAGTAACGCCAATGTCGACAACATTGTTGCCGCAATAAAACGCACACTGATTAATCGACACGGCAAGGAAGACTTCACCGTCACCACCCAGCAACAAATGCTGGATGTACTGGGCTCGGTGCTCAATGTTTTAACCTTCGTCGTTGCCGCACTCGGAGCCATCTCGCTTATTGTCGGCGGCATCGGCATCCTCACCATCATGACCATTGCCGTTAACGAACGCACACCCGAAATTGGACTACTTAAATCACTCGGTGCACGCAGTCAGCAAATCATGACCCTGTTCCTGGTTGAAGCCGGTACGCTTGGTATTCTTGGCGGCATCCTCGGACTTGGATTAGGACTCGGTATTGCCTACCTGCTTAGTGTTTTTCTTCCTGCCCTGCCGATACAGATTTCATGGCCTTATGCTATTGCGGCTGAGGTATTAGCACTGACTGTTGGGATTATTGCGGGGATTGTGCCTGCAATGCATGCGGCTAAGATGGAGGCAGTGGAGGCATTGAGGGCAGAGTAGTCTTTATCCCCTCTCCCCTTGCGGGAGAGGGTTAGGGTGAGGGGATAATAAGTTTGCCGACTATGTCGGCGCTTTATTTCTATTGCGGGGATTCGCCCCCGCGCGACGAAATACTTTTCTCTTGCGTGTCCAAGAGAAAGGTATTCAAAAGAGAAGGACACCCAACTGCTTGCCCTTCGGGTTCCCTCGGTGCTCATAAAAATCTGGAGTGAATCACAACTCGCGCGCGGCCTTCGGCCACACCGGCTCGAACAGGGTGATTCACAAATTCCAGATTTTTACTCCGCGCCTCGGCTACGCAGATGGGAATAAAAATCCAATATTCAATCACTTAGAAATATACCAACTATGTTTATTGAACCATAAAAGAAAGGTCGTTAATATCAATCGATGTTTAACTGTTTTTGAACTATTCGCTTCTTTGTTAATGTGAAGATATGGGTCCTATAACTCTTTTTGATAAATCTTTCCTGCAATCACTCAGTATCGATGAATCTGTGTGGTTTGATCATTTCTTTATCACAAATATATGTCCACTTTTTTACGTTGAAACGTTAGCTGATCTCAAAAAGTCAGTACGAAATGGCCGAACACAAGAACAAGAGGTTGGGATTATTGCAGATAAATTTCCTGATATGCATAGCTCTCCAAATGTTCAACATATCACTGCATGTATTAATGAATTATTAGGTTATCCTGTGCCAATGACAGGCCAAATCCTTTTAGCAGGAGGACGTCCTGTTAAGGTAGAAGGCCAATCTGGAATCGTGTTTGATAAATCACCCGAAGCAGAAGCCTTTTCACGTTGGCAAAAAAATGAATTCCTTGAGATTGAACGACTATATGCGCATGGGTGGCGCGAAATGGTAACAAATCTCAAACTTAATGAAATGGGAGATCATTTTAAAAAACTCGGGATTGATGGGAAAACATGTAAAACATTAGAGCAGGCAAAAGCACTTGCTGATCAAATAGTAGCCTCTACTGAGACTCCTTTTGAACGAATGTATCTTGCTCTTTTATTTTTGAATATAGATCAAAAATATCATCAAGAAATTCTTCATCGTTGGAGCATAATGAATTATCCACCTCTCACACGCTATGCCCCATATGTTGCTCATGTGTATACGGTTGAATTGTTTTTCCAAATAGCTTTAGCAGCGAATCTGATTTCTAGTGAACGGCCCTCCAATCGTGTTGATATTGGTTATTTATTTTATCTGCCTTTTTCTACGATATTTGTTTCTTCAGATAAATTACACAGAAAATGTGCTCCATTATTTCTTCGTGAAGATCAACAATATATCTGGGGTCCAGAACTGAAAAACGGATTAAGAAATATTAACGAACACTATCTTGCTTACCCAGAAGAAAAAAAAGAAAAAGGGGTAATGTCTTTTGCGGGCAACCCACCAACAGAAGGCGATTTTTTAATATCTGAAATATGGGACAAACACTTTCCGAATTGGCGGGAGAAAAAAGAAGTAGATCTCTCCGATAAGAATGTAAAAAATAATGAACTAGTAGAACATCTGAAAAAATTTACTGATGCACCAACTCTTTCACAGAACGAAGTAGATTTTGATCCCTCTAATGCAGAGAGCATGTCACTCCAAAGAAGCGTAAGAAAAACCAAGGGGTCATGGTTTCAATTACCTAAAGACCTTAAGACAAATTAAGGATATAAGAATAAACTCTGTGGTTCAATCACTTCTCAAATAAAGCAATCGCCTCAACATGCGCGGTATGCGGGAACATGTCCATCACTCCAACACTCACCAATTTATAACCATGCTTGTTAACGAGTTCATCCGCATCACGCGCGAGTGTAGCCGGATTACAGGAAACATAGACTATCCGCCTGGGGTTGGTTTTAGGCAGGTGCTCGATGACTTCGAGTGCGCCTGTACGTGGCGGGTCGATCAGGATTTTGTCCCATTTTCTTTTTAGCCACGACATGGTGTCGAGATCCTGTGTCAGGTCGGCGTAATGAAATTCAACATTATCAATCTTATTGCGCTTTGCATTGGTATTGGCGCGTTCGACCAGTAATTTGTCCCCTTCCACACCGGTGACCTTGCCGGCCTTGCGTGCAATGGGTAGGGTGAAGTTCCCCAGACCACAAAACAGGTCAAGTATGTCATCCCCTTCTTCCGGTTCCAGGAGTGCAAGTGCATGGTTGACCATTTTGCGATTCAGGTTGGCGTTGACCTGTATAAAGTCGGAGGGTTCAAAGGTGTAATCCACATCATAATCCGGTAACTGGTAAGTCAGTGTTTCCGCTTCCGGAAATATAAGATGGATTGAATCCGGTCCTTCCGGTTGCAGGTAAATCATAAAATTGTGTTGTTCACCAAACGTGATGAGTTTGTTTTTATCTTCATCGGTGAGCGGTTCGAGATGACGAAATACCAGCCCGGTTTTATTATCACCCACCGCGACTTCAATTTGCGGGATCTTGTCATGAATACTCAGGCCTTCAATCAGGCTGGCCATGTCTTTCAGTTTTTCACCTGCTGAAGGATGCAACACATGACAGCGATTGAGTTCGGCAACATAAGGTGCGCGTTTTTCACGAAAACCGACCAGTACCTTGCCCTTTTTGATTACGTGTTTAACGCCAAGCCGGGCACGACGACGGTAGCCCCACGGGTTATCAGTTAACGGTGGCAGGATATTTTGTGGCGTGACCTTGCCGATGCGCTCAAGGTTGTCGAGCATGACTTGTTGTTTTGACCGGATCTGCGCTTCGGGTGACATGTGTTGCAGACTGCAACCACCGCACACGCCAAAGTGTTCGCATTTTGGCTCTACCCTGTCGGGCGATGCCTTTTTAACCTCAACAGTGCGGCCTTCATCAAACTTGCGCCGCTGTGATGTGTAGACAAATCCGATTTCTTCACCGGGCAAGGCACCGTCGATAAAAATAGCCTTGCCATCAAGATGCGCAACACCGCGGCCATCATGGCTTAAGGATTCAATTTCCACAAAAACAGTTTCTGCGGGGAGTTTTTTCTTACGACGTCGACCCATTTAATTTTGCCAAGCAGCCAAGAACTCATTTAAATGCGGCTTATTCTCTTCTTTTAAGGAATCACGCACTACCTGACATTCTGTTTCATAGCCTTCCTGTGACAAGTGTCCACGCATGAGTTCAAAACGTAAATATACCAGGTAGGTATTTAACACATCCGTTTCGCAATAGTTGCGGATAGCCTTGATTTCACCGGCCTGATATTGATCCCATACCTTGGCCCCGCTCATACCCATTTTTCCGGGGAAACCTAACAGGGTGGCAATCTTGTCCAGCGGTGCATTCGCGCGTGGCTGGAAACCGGCCAGCACATCCATTAAATCCGTATGACGCCAGTGATAACGGCTTTGATAATTATTCCATTTGAAGGACTGATCGTCCTCACCCGTATCCCAATATCGTTGCGCCTCAATACCATGCAACAACGCACGGTAATTCAGTACCGGCAGATCAAATCCACCACCATTCCATGACACAAGCGTCGGTGTGTATTTATCAATACCATCGAAGAAACGCTGGATGATTTCTTTTTCGGATGAATCTTCTTCACCGATTGACCAAACCTTGAAACGATTGCTTGAGCGCAGTACTACCGAGATCGCCACCACGCGATGCAGGTAATGGCGCAAAAAATCCGAGCCGCCGGTTTCCTGTCGACGTTGATGAAACATGACATTGGCAACATCCTTGTCATCCAGACCTTCGAGATCATAAATACGACAACCACCGTCGGTATCGGGAATGGTTTCAATGTCAAAAACAAAGACGTTCATTTTTATTCAGATGGGAAGACGTCGGTGGAAAGATACCGATCCCCACGATCACAAACAATGCTCACGATCACGGCATTCTCAACTTCCTGAGATAGCTTTAATGCCGCGGCAGTTGCCCCGCCGGATGAAATACCGCAGAAGATCCCTTCCTGTTTACCCATTTGGCGAGTCACTTCTTCGGCGTCTTGCTGGTTTACATCAATAATGCGATCCACACGTGATGCATCATAAATCTTTGGCAGGTATTCTTTCGGCCAACGACGAATACCCGGAATGGCAGAACCTTCTTCCGGTTGCACACCAATAATTTGAATATCGGGGTTTTGTTCTTTCAGAAAACGTGATGTTCCCATAATGGTACCGGTTGTACCCATCGCACTGACAAAATGTGTGACCTTGCCATTGGTATCACGCCAGATTTCGGGACCAGTACCTTCATAATGTGCCTGCGGGTTATCCATGTTAGAAAATTGGTCCAAGATAATACCCTTGCCCTCTTTTTCCATCGCGCGCGACACATCAATCGCTTCTTCCATACTGCCTTCTTTTGAAGTCAGTACCAGTTCGGCACCAAATGCCTTCATTACAGCACGGCGTTCAACACTCATGTGTTCGGGCATGACCAGGATCATACGATAGCCACGAATGGCCGCGGCCATCGCCAGTGCGATACCGGTGTTGCCGCTAGTGGCCTCAATCAGGGTATCACCGGTCTTGATATCACCACGGGCTTCGGCACGTTTGATCATACTCAATGCAGGTCGATCCTTGACCGAACCGGCGGGATTATTGCCCTCCAGCTTCACCAACAGGGTGTTGCTAGTCTCCCCCGGCAGGCGCTGAAGTCGTACCAGTGGTGTATTACCTACAAATTGTTCGATTGTGGGATAAGAGGAATCCATGATTATTTTGGCCTGATTTTGTTTACACTATACGCCTATGGAATGATTATAAGTAAATCTGTTTAGTTTTCATATAGTTATTATTCCAATAATTCACTTACACAACTGTATTTCTCATGGTAAGGTTTTATTTTCAGGAAGTGTAATGCCCCAGCATTATCATGGGTAAAAATAAAATAATTTACGCTGGGATGCCATCCATTTTGGGGGGTAGCAATGAACTTTGTTTTACAAAAAAAATATTTGATCCAACTTATTCTGGCTTGTTTCTGCTTCATACATACCAGTTTCATACTAGCCAGCTCACTGGAAGATGATTTTACCGGTGATATGCCAATCATTTTGAGTGCTACCCGTTTAGCACAACCGCAAAATGAAGCGCCGGTCGCCACCACAATTATTGATCGGAAAATGATTGAGGCGATGGGTGTCACCGAAATTCCGGAAATTTTCAGAATGGTACCGGGTTTTCAGGTCGCCTTCTCTGACGGAACAATTCCTGTTGTTACTTACCATGGCCTGAGTGATGAATATGCACGACGCATGCAAATACTGATCGATGGACGTTCTGTTTACACACCCATGTTTGGCGGTCCTGAATGGGCTGATTTGCCACTGGCAATTGAAGACATCGAACGCATCGAGGTCATCCGTGGCCCTAATGCGGTTACTTATGGCGCCAATTCATTCCAGGCTGTGATCAATATCATTACACGCAGTGCAGCGGAAGAATATGGTCATACTGCAAAATTTATAAAAGGGAGCAAGGACACAAATCACACCTTTTACCGTTATGGTTTCCAGCATGAGAATATTAATACCCGTATCAGTTTCAGACACCAGGATGATCATGGTACCAAACTTGATTTCGGTGACCCTGCAAAAAAATTCATTGGCGACAGCAAGATGGTCAACATGTTTACCCTGCGCTCGGATATTCAGATAGATAATAAGAACTCTTTTGAAGTCCATCTTGGTGGAACAGATAGCTGGATGGAAAAAGGCACTGGCGATCACTCTTATCGAAACTTTCATAAGAAACACTCCCAGAGGCATTACCAGTTGTTGCGATGGCGCAATATATCATCCACGAATAGTGAAACCACGATTCAATTTTTTCACAATTTTAATAAAACTGATGACACATGGCTTTCCAAAGATTTGACCCCTATAGGGCTTGCGGGAAAATATTTATTGAGATCAGAAGACACTATAGATCAGCGCATTGATCTTGAAGGGCAACATATAGTTAATTTCAATAAAAATAATCGACTGGTATTTGGAGCTAGCATAAGGAAAGATTCGGTCGAATCATATCCTTTTTTTACAACAAACAAAAAATTCAATAACTATATTTATCGGGTTTTTGGTAACAGTGAAAACAAATTTGGTAATCTTCTGATTAACACGGGGATGATGATTGAAAACAATTCAATCACCGACACTGACATTTCCCCCAGGATTGCGCTTAATTATCATGTGAATAAAAAACATACTCTAAGAACCAGCATTTCAAGAGCCTACCGAAACCCTGTTGTTTTTGAAGAGTTTGGCGACCATAGATATGTAACAACCGATGGAAGCACAACAAATTTCAACATTTGGGCATCTGGTGGGTTAAGACCGGAATCTATACTATCAAAAGAGATAGGTTATATTTTCCAGGATACAGAAAATGGGTTGTTTTTAGATGCAAAACTCTTCAGAGATTCGATAAAAAACATTATAACCTTTGCGGACGATAGAGTTCCTCCAGCTGAGGATAATTATCCTATTGACCTTTTGGCTGAGGATATAAAAAACCTGAACTGGGCCAAGGTTGAAGGAATAGAAACACAGGTTAAATATACCCCTGACAAAAAAAATTACCTGATAGCTAACTATGCCTACATTAACGCACAAAGTGATAATGTCAGTCTTGACGACGAAAATTATCTAAGTCGCAGTGTTCCAAAGCATAGTTTCAGCCTGTTTTTATCTCATAATTTTGGTAACAACTTTTCAAGCAGTCTTTCTTATTTTAAAGTCAATGGCATGAGTTATTTAGGATCTGGAGGACCAGTAAAAAATTATAACCGCGTTGACATGAGACTCGCCTATGACAAAAGGCGCGGGAACTCCAATATAAAAACAGAATTATTTGTGCATAATATGTTAGGGCATCAATACTATGATTATGAAGAAGCGGCAGAGCATGTAAGACAGATTTTTGTGAAATTTACTCTTAAATTTTGAATTAAAATAAATGGTAGTAGTATTTAAACATAAAACAGGATTTATTTATCCCCGCATAATACGGTATGCGGCAATGATTTCTCTTTATGTTTTATCCGGCCTATTCTTCACTGCTCACGCAGATAATGATTTCATAATCACATACGTAATATCTGATGACAGAGAAATATACAATGAATTTATTCACAAAATTAATCATAAGAAATATTCCGTATTAAATGTTGAGCATTTTTCTTCCAAGACACTTGAAACCTTAAATACTGATCTATTCATTACTATTGGTGCAAAAGCAACCAGAAAGGTAATGGAAAGCTCAAAGAACAAGAATTTACTGGCCCTTTTTATAACAAAAACAAACTATCTGGATATTTCAAAGAAATTTAATCGTAAGTTTAGTGCCATTTTTATTGATCAGCCTGTTTCACGGCAGTTAAGACTGATTAAATCTGCATTCAAAGAAAAAACACATATTGGCGTTGCTGTCAGCAATCAATCCAGAATGCATATCCCGGAACTTGTTGAGAGCGGTAATCACCTTGGCTTGAGGATTCATATTGAAACACTTCCTGATCCTGATAGTATTCACCATATCATCAGAAAGCTGGCTGATAATAATGACTTAATTCTGGCCATGCAAGATAGCAATCTCTATAACAAATATACGATACAGAATATTCTGATGACAACTTATCATGCAAATATACCCCTTATCGGCTACTCCAGACCTTATGTACAGGCTGGTGCATTAATGAGTGTGTATACGTCTATTGATAATCTCGCCCTTCAAACTAATGAACTTATTAAACAGGTAATAAAGGGAATGAATTTACCTTCTCCTGATTACTGCAAGTATTATTCTATTGAATTAAATCATCAGGTGGCTAATTCACTTGCAATAAATCTTGATGACAAATCAGTTTTATTAAAACGTCTAATCAACCTGGAAGACAGGTATCAACATGAATAAGTGGGGGATCAAGACACAAGCTTTTATCCTTGCCCTCGTGCCAGCCATTATTATTGCCGTCTCGCTTTTGTCTTATTTTCTTTATTCGCAGATCAATCTAGTTAATAACAATCTTAATGAGCGCGGAGTCAGTATGGCAAGGCATCTGGCTTACGAGAGCCAGTATGGTATTTTTTCCGGCAACATACAGTCCTTGAAACGACATACCGATGAACGCGTTCATGATGAAGATATACGTTCAATTATTATTCTGGATAAGGATAAACACATTCTTGTTAATAGTGGTTATACATCCGATTCAGATTCAATATTAGAGAATATAGATGATGTTAATCATCAAGTCAGAGTTCCTTCCAGTAATTCCATTTTATTTATCTCACCAATAATTTCTCCGCAACTTGATATTGACGAATTTGATGAAACTAACGCTAATATGAAAAAAATAATCGGTTGGTTGATGGTTGAGGTATCTCTTGATAGCACTGACAAACAAATCAGGACGGTTATTGCAAATACACTTTTAATAACGGCTCTTATAAGTATAATTTCCATTTTTCTGGCCATAATGATAAGCAGGAATGTAACTTTACCTATTCTCTCATTATCCAATATTGTTAAAAGTATTGGTGATGGCATCCTCTCATCACGTGCTGAAGAAAAATCAGGTGGTGAACTTCGAATACTTGAATCTGGTATTAACAAGATGGCTGAAGATTTACAGGCATTACAGGAAAATCTGCAATCACAGGTAGACATGGCGACCACTGATCTGAAAGAAACACTTGAGCTTCTTCAAGAAAAGAATATCGAGCTTGAAGTTGCCAGAAAAGACGCCACAGAAGCCAATAAAATAAAATCCGAATTTCTTGCCAATATGAGTCATGAGATTCGCACCCCAATTAATGGAATTATCGGGTTCGCGGACTTGATGCTTACCTCAACAAAAGATACAACTCAAATCAGTCATCTTGACATGATAAAGAAATCATCAATGAATCTACTTGGGATAGTTGATGACATTCTTGATATGACAAGAATTGAGGCTGGAAAACTCAATATTAACAGTGAGCCACTGAATCTGAGAGACTGTGTTGAGCAGGTTGTTAAAATGATGGCTCCATTAGCGTTTAAAAAAGATCTTGAACTAAACCTGCTTTATTATTCTGATGTACCTGAAGAGTTTTACGGTGATTCTCTACGTATCAACCAGATAATCACCAATCTTGTAGGTAATGCTATCAAATTCACAGATACTGGTTCAGTAATAATTCGTATCATGATAGAAGAAGATGAGCAAGACTTGTCAATGATAACATTTTCCATTAGTGATACAGGGAAAGGAATATCTGATGAACAAAAACATCACATATTCAAACCTTTCCTTCAAGGTGATAGTTCTACAACCAAACAGTATGGTGGCTCCGGACTCGGGCTTTCCATATGTAGCAGTCTTGTCAAAAAAATGGGTGGGAAACTGGGTCTTGATAGCAAGATAAACAAAGGGGCGACCTTCTGGTTTACCCTGCCACTTACCAGAAATAACAACAAACCTCTATTTCATATTCCGGAAATACTTTCTGGTAAAAGAATATTCGTTTTTGACGCCAGCCCGATTTCCAGATTATCTATCAAACATTTGCTTGAAAAAGCCAATATTGATATTACAGATAACGGTGATGAGAAACATATACAGATTGCTCTAAAGGCTATCAATGCCAACCAGTATGATATCGTAATAATTTCATGTGAATTATCTGATATACCTTTTTTTGGAGAATCATTCTTTACCGGCGTTCGTAACAAAACCAAATTAAATATATTGGTTATAGCGCCTACAGTTGACAACTCGTTAATAAATACGATAAAGGATAATGGTGCTGATAACTGCATATCCAAACCTGTAACAAGAAACCGGTTATATCGAGCACTTACAGATGTACTATACAACACCACCGTCATTGATAATTCCATACCCCCTCCACGACCACCTGCAAAACACAATAAGTGCTCGCTAAACATACTCGTTGCAGAAGATAATGAAATCAATGCTAATCTGATGTCCGCTATTCTCGAAAAACATGGTGCGCAATGCAGTATTGCTGCTAATGGAAAAATAGCTCTTGATTTACTTTCCAGTCAGAAATTTGATCTGGTATTAATGGACATAAATATGCCTCTTCTTGATGGTGTTAGTACTGCAGTAGAAATACGTAACGACTGCTCCACCTACCAGTGTAAAATTCCGATTATTGCAGTTACTGCCAATGTAATAGATAAAGATAAGGAGCGTTTCTTAGATGCTGGAATGAATGATGTTATCGTTAAGCCTGTCACAGAAAAATTAGTCTGGGGTACTATTAAAAAAATGGTGCAATGTGATTGTGAAATTAACGATCTCTTAACTGAAAATCTAGATGGCTTTATCCCTAATGATTTATACGACAAGGTTATATCAGAAATATCAGTACATAGTGCAGCAATAATATCTGCTTTAGAACAAGATAATATGGAATTGCTTTTTAACCATACCCATAAACTGAATGGACTGTCTGCCCATTTCAATATCCCTTCCATTCGAGATGTTGCTGACAAACTGGAAACATTGATAAAGCACAATAAAGGGAAACCTGAACTTCAGATTCAGGTTGACAAATTACATACCGAAGTTGAAAAAATAAACAGCTAAAAACGATTGCCTCTAATCAGGATTCCAGCGTGACAAATGCAACAGCATGATCCTGCTCATCAGCAATACTGATATGACTGACACTGATTCCGAATAATTCAACCAGTTCCCTCGCCTTGCCGGAAAACTCCAGTAACGGCTTTCCCTTGTCATCATGATTGACACCTATGTGACCAAGGCTTAATCCATCGCTGAATCCTGTACCCAATGCCTTGGCTGCCGCTTCTTTTGCTGCAAAGCGTTTTGCCAGAAAATGTTCAGGACGTTTTGATTGTGAAAAATCTTCCATTTCAGGTGTTGTCAAAATACGTCGCGCAAATTTATCGCCGTGCTTTTCGAAATTTTCACGCATCCTTTCAACCGAAACAATGTCTGTACCAATACCAAAAATCATTTTCTTGCCTCTGTCATTAATCGTTTCATCTCGCTTACTGCATTATGAAATCCGGTAAACACTGCCTGTGCGACTATCGAATGTCCTATATTCAATTCTTTAATATCAGGTATTCCGGCAATAACATGAACATTTTCATAGTGCAGTCCGTGGCCAGCATTTACCTGAAGCCCCAACTCTGTTCCTTTTTTAACAGCAGATTTTATTTTTTCCAGCTCTTCATTCTGTGCTTTTCCTTGTGCATCGGCAAAGTGACCGGTATGTATTTCAATTACCGGAGCCCCTGCTTTTGCTGCTGCTTCAACCTGAGCCGGATCAGCATCAATAAATAATGACACTCGAACACCTGCTTCACCCAACCTGCTACAGGCATCACTGATTTTTTCCATTTGATTAACAACATCCAGCCCGCCTTCTGTTGTTAATTCTTCCCGACGTTCCGGTACCAGACAGCAATCAGACGGCTTGATTCGGGAAGCAATAGCAATCATTTCTTCCGTGACTGCCATCTCCAGATTCATTCGAGTATTTAACCTGTTAATCAGAATTTCTACATCCTTGTCCTGAATATGGCGTCTATCTTCACGCAGATGCAATGTAATACCGTCTGCACCCGCCCGTTCGGCTTCTATCGCCGCTTTAATAACATCAGGATACGGTGTGCCGCGTGCCTGTCTTAATGTGGCAACATGATCAATATTAACCCCCAACAGAATTTCATTATTCATGACGGGATATCCTCGATCACCGGTTTTCTTGTCTGTCTGTTAAGTGATTGATACATCAATCGGCTATTCAATGGTTTGCTTCCAAGCTGAACATCCATAATTGCCCTGAGCAGTCTTTTTGCATTTTTCAGATCTTCCTTATCTTCAAACGACTCTTTTGACAATGCCAGTAAACTCTTGCCCGGTATACTCATCCCTTTTAGATTATTTTCTCCGGCAACAATAAGTCCGTGTTCAGGAATATACTGGTACATCCTGTCAGACTTAATCCGTTCACCATTATCAGCATCCATATCCAGCACCAGACCATAACCGATTTCATTTAACAGTCTTTTTTCAAAAATTCTCAACATAACTTCTTCGTTATCTTCATTTAATTCTGTTAAAAATCGTTCGTAAAAATAGAACAGTTCCGGATGCGCATCATTTCTGTGTAATAACCTTAACAGGATCTCATTCACATAAAGACAGCTCATGAGCATACGTCCCTGCTTTTGCGGTAAACGCATTCGCGGCTCAGCTGTTAACAAAGTATGCAATTCACCTCTTCCTGTCCATGATAATAACAGCGGTACCAGCGGCTGGATTAGTCCCTGATTTTTTGATTTTTTTCCCCTGACACCACGCACAACCAGACCAACTCGTCCAAATTCCGGTGTAAAGGCTTCCAGTAATAAACTCGTTTCACGATACGGACGGGTATGCAAAATGTAACCACTCTGTGATTGGATGCTTGCCTTATAGCTCATCTTTATATACCAGACTTTTTAAAGCCCGTTCATCATTAGTCCAGCCTTCCTTGATTTTAACCCATAGTTTCAAATAAACGCGACAATCAAACAGCTTTTCCATGTCCTCACGTGCCGATGTGCCAATTCTTTTCAGCATTTCGCCCTGCTTGCCAATAACAATAGCCTTCTGCCCTGCTCGCTCTACCCAGATAATGGCTGAAATATTGGTAATCTTGTCTGTGACCTCAAATTTTTCTATTTCAACTGCCAGTGAATAGGGGATTTCCTGTCCCAGCATGCGCATGAGTTTTTCACGGATTAATTCAGCCGCCAGAAAGCGCTCTGTTCTGTCAGTAACCTGTTCATCTGAATAATAGGCAATACTTTCGGGCAATAAATCACACACCGTTTTTTCAATCAGCTCAATATTGTCTTTGTTTCTCGCAGAAAGCGGAATTACCGATGCGAAGTCTCTCTTGCTGGATAATTCATTGATAAGTGGCAGCAGTGCTTGTTTGTCCTTTATCTTGTCCATTTTATTGATAGCAAGCACCACCGGCACCTTGCATTCAGACAGGATAGACAACACCTGATCATCTTCCACATTCCATTTTTTTGCATCAATAAGGAAAATAACCAAATCAACATCATGGATAGTACTGCCTGCAATTTTATTAAGCGCCTGATTGAGCGCGCTCTTTCCACCCTTATGCAGCCCCGGTGTATCAACATAAATAGCCTGACAATTGTTTTCTGTTTTTATACCCAGAATACGGTGCCGTGTAGTTTGTGCCTTGCGAGATGTGATACTGATCTTTTGGCCGAGAATTGCATTTAATAATGTCGATTTACCGGTGTTAGGTCGACCAATAATAGCGACATAACCACACTTCACTATTTCAGTCATTTTCAATTTTAGCCAGTGTTGATTGTGCTGCTTCCTGCTCTGCCTTGCGGCGACTACTGCCTTCTCCAATAATTGTCATTTCAGGATCACTCAGACTACAGCTGACCTTGAATGCCTGCTTTGGCGGGTTACCGGTCACATCAATAATTTCATATACCGGCAAGGCTTTTTGCCTTGCCTGTAAAAATTCCTGCAACCGGGTTTTGGGGTCTTTTAGATCATCAATTTCTGAAACGGCATTAATGCGATTTTTGTACATTCTGATAACAAGCTGCCAAACTGCATCAGTACCGCTATCCAGATAAACGGCACCAATGATGGCTTCCAGTGTATTAGCCAGTATTGATTCACGACGAAAGCCACCACTTTTCAGCTCACCGGAACCAAGGTTGAGATAATCACCAATGGAAAGTTCACGTGCAATTTCAGCAAGCGTATCTCCGCGCACCAGACTGGCGCGACGGCGGCTTAATTCACCTTCGTCAATATCAGGGAAGCGCTCATAGATTTCGGTTGAAATAACCAGTCCCAGCACTGAGTCTCCAATGAATTCCAGTCTTTCATTGTTTTTTTTACCCACACTGCGGTGGGTCAATGCCTGTTGCAGAAGTGCAGGTTCAGAGAACTGATAATCAAGACTGGCTTCCAGCTCCCGTGAATCCCTGTTCAATCAACTTCCCTCAATACTGTATTTAAACTCGGCCACCAGACTCACGTTACCAATAAGGTTTTCACGTGCTTCGTAATCAACTGATACCGTCACATTACCACTACGAATTGTGATTTCAACATCTTCTCTGGTTACACGTTTAACATCATTAATGTCCAGTCGTTTGGATAACATGTCGTAAATTTGTGCCTTGCTCTTGCCGCCGAGTGATTCCTTGGCCAATGAATCCATCGAAGTTTTAACACTAAAGTATTCTGAATACATGGGTGTCATCTTGAGCACCACCAGTGCACTAAAACCAATAATAACCAGAATGAACAGCCATCCAATACCGGTAATCCCTTGTTGCTTATTAATGTTTTTCATTATTATTTTCCTCGGCACAATGTTGATTTGTCTATTTGGTTTACTTCGTAAATAACAGATTTATTTAATATTAGTACCAATTCGGGACCACGCCACACCACCGTTGGCTGAATCCCAGTTCATCCAGATCATAAATGCCCGTCCTTTAAGGTATTTTTCTTCCAGAAATCCCCAGAAGCGACTATCGCGACTATTATCGCGATTATCTCCCATCACAAAATACTGGCCTTGTGGCACGATCACTTCTCCCGGTACAGAAACCCCGTTGGGGATCACCAGAATTTTATGTTGTACACCGGTTATATCTTCTATCCGCTCACTTGCCCCTGACATGGATACACCGGAACCAACACCCTGATAGGATCCTATGACTTCCTGTTTTGCCGGTTCTCCATTTATATAAAGTGTCTTGTTAATGTATTTCAGATGGTCACCTGGTAAACCCACAATACGTTTAATGTAATCCGTTGATGGATCTTCCGGATAACGGAATACCGCAACATCACCACGCTGAGGTGCGCCGGTATCCAGTATCTTGGTATTAGTGACCGGCAGGCGTACACCATAGGAAAACTTGTTGACCAGAATAAAATCCCCTACCAACAGGGTTGGCATCATGGATCCGGAAGGAATACGAAAAGGCTCAATAATGAAAGAACGTAAAATGAGTACAATCAGGATTATTGGCATCAAGGCACGTGAATACTCGGCCAGTACCGGCTCTCTGGCAATTTTCTGAATTTCTTCTTCAGATAAAGACTTGCCTGCCTTTTGTTCAGCTTCTTTAATTTTTGCACGTCGTGTCGGCGCAAATTTGGCTGAGTCTATTCCCCATATCACCCCCATTACAAAGACGGCGACAACCATTATTGTCTGAAAGTCAAAACTCATTAATCTTTCCCTACCTGTAAAACTGCAAAAAAGGCTGCCTGTGGAATTTCCACTGACCCCACCTGTTTCATACGCTTCTTGCCTGCTTTTTGTTTTTCCAGCAATTTACGTTTACGAGACATGTCTCCACCATAACATTTGGCAGTTACATTTTTTCTTAATGCCTTGACATTGGTGCGTGCAATAATCTTGGCACCAATAGATGCCTGTATCGCCACATCAAACATCTGTCTTGGTATTAACTCCTTCATTTTCTCTGTCAATTCACGGCCACGTCTTAACACGTGATCACGATGAACGATAACAGCAAGCGCATCTACTTTTTCACCATTAATCATAATATCCAGTTTGACCAAATCTGCCTGCTGGAAGCGTTGGAACACATAGTCCATTGATGCGTAACCACGGCTGACTGATTTCAGGCGATCATAAAAATCAAGCACGACTTCATTCATAGCAAGTTCATAGGACAAATTTACCTGATTGCCATGATAATGCATGGATTTCTGTACACCACGCTTTTCAATACATAATGTTATCACATTCCCGACATATTCCTTCGGCACAAGGATATTGACCAGAATAATCGGTTCCCTGATTTCCTTTATTAAACCGGTATCAGGTAATTTGGACGGGTTTTCAACATGTATCACTTCACCCTTGGTTGTTTCTACTTCATATACCACTGTGGGTGCTGTAACGATCAGATCAATATCATATTCACGTTCGAGTCGTTCCTGAACGATCTCCATATGGAGCAAGCCAAGAAAGCCACAACGAAAACCAAAACCCAGCGCAAGAGAGGTTTCAGGTTCATAAAAAAGTGCCGCATCATTCAATCTTAATTTTGATAATGCTTCACGCAAGTCTTCATAATCATCCGCACTGATCGGGAACAATCCGGCAAAAACCTGTGGCTGAACAGTATGAAAACCCGGTAATTGTTCAGAGGCAGGTTTTCCTGCGTGGGTAATTGTGTCACCTACAGGTGCACCATCAATCTCCTTGATTGATGCAATCACATATCCGACTTCACCCGTATTCAGAATACCGGTATCACGCCGCTTTGGTGTAAATACACCAACATGGTCTACCAGAAAATCACGTCCGGTAGACATCATTCTGATTTTGTCTTTTGCTTTTAATGCGCCCTGTACAACACGCACAAGTGAAACCACGCCCAGATAATTATCAAACCAGGAATCAATAATCAGTGCTTTTAACTCTGCTTTCGAATCACCGGAGGGTGGTGGAATCCTTTTTATTAATTGCTCAAGCAAATCGTGTATTCCAATACCTGTCTTGGCACTGACCTTGATTGCATCATGTGCTTCAACACCAATGATGTCTTCAATCTCTTGTGCAACACGTTCCGGTTCGGCAGAAGGTAAATCAATCTTGTTCAGTACCGGCACGACTTCCAGACCCAGATCGATTGCGGTATAACAGTTGGCCACACTTTGTGCCTCGACCCCCTGTGCAACATCAACGACCAACAAGGCACCTTCACAGGCGGCTAATGAACGGGAAACTTCATACGAGAAATCAACATGCCCCGGGGTATCAATCATATTCAATTGATATTCAATCCCGTCATCTGCCTTATAGTTCAGGCACACAGACTGGGCTTTAATCGTAATGCCACGCTCCCGTTCTATGTCCATCGAGTCAAGGACCTGACCCTGAGTGCCCATTTCACGTTCAGTCAGTCCGCCGCACAGTTGAATAAAACGATCGGCCAGCGTCGATTTACCATGATCGATATGGGCAATAATGGAAAAGTTGCGAATGTGCTGCATGTCGGTCATAAGCTACTCCGACAGAGGCAGTGTGGACATGCCCTGTTTGGTGTTAAATATCATAAAATCGGGAATTAACCAGATAACTCATTTGCCTTTCAAGAATAGGCGTATTCTACCCGATCAGGGCGAATCTTCGAAATATTTACGGAAGGCTTCGACATCGAGGAAATAAAAGCAAATTTCAGTGTCATTTCCGGTCAGAACCGGTACTCGGGTACCAAATTTCTGTTCCAGCTCTGCATCCCCGCTGATGTCCACTTCCCTGATTGTGAAGTCCCAATGCTCGCGCTGTTGATCCAGCGCAACCCGCATTTCCTCACACAAATGGCACCCGTAACGACCGTACAGCACCAACTCACGGGGACGGGAGCCGGTGTCTGTCATTAGTCCTTTTCTATTTTTAGTGCCAGAAAGATTGGGCCGTTCCGGCGCTGTACCAACATCGGGATTGACTTGCCTTCAG
Source organism: Gammaproteobacteria bacterium (assembly GCA_029882995.1). GTDB lineage: Bacteria > Pseudomonadota > Gammaproteobacteria > DAOVJZ01 > DAOVJZ01 > DAOVJZ01. Next base: position 54,613 of record JAOUJV010000003.1, read on the forward strand.
GCAAATCCTTAACCAGCTTTTTAAAGTGACTGGCATCCTTGATATCGATGTTGTTAATCATCACGATGACATCACCTCTGCGCACACCGGCCTGAGCCGCCGGGCCTTTTTCAGCTTGCTGAACAAAGACACCACTCTTTTCAATATCCAGTTCCTTTGCCACTTCTGCTGGTATATCGCTTACCATCAAACCGAGTATGCTTTCACGTGACTCTTTTGATTTTGATGAGGCTACTACCGTGTCCTCTTCTTCCGGCAGTTCACCAATCTTCACTGTCAGTGTTTTGTATTTTCCATTTCTTAATATCTTAACACTATACGGTTTATTAACTTCACTACGTCCCACCAACGGAGGTAGATCTGATGAACGTGGAATCGACTTACCATCAAAACTCAAAATAATATCGCCCGTCTTGAAGCCCGCCTTTTCTGCAGGACTATCGTCTATTACCTTGGCAACCAATGCCCCTTTAGGATGTTTCATGCCAAAAGATTCTGCCAGTTCGCGCGTTACGTCCTGAATCAACACACCCAACCAACCACGGGTAACATGTCCCTTCTTGCGAATTTGATCAACTACGTCCATTGCCATTGACATGGGAACAGCAAAAGACAATCCCATAAAGCCACCGGTACGACTGTATATCTGGGAGTTAACACCTACCACTTCACCGTCCATGTTAAAAAGCGGTCCGCCTGAATTGCCTGGATTGATGGCAACGTCAGTCTGGATAAAAGGTACATAGTTCTCACGTGGCAAACTGCGCCCCTTTGCACTCACAATTCCTGCGGTGACTGTATGCTCAAAACCAAATGGAGAACCAATGGCCAACACCCACTCTCCCACCTTAAGTTTATTGGAATCACCTATCCGGACAACTGGCAGATCACCTGCATCAATTTTCAACAGTGCAATATCACTATAATGATCAGTACCAATAATCTCTGCCTTGAATTCACGACGATCACTCAGGCGCACGATGATTTCATCTGCATCTTTGACCACATGATTATTGGTAATGACATAACCGTCATCAGAAATAATAAAACCGGAACCCAGTGATCTTGCATCATGTTCTTCTATTCCATCTTCCTCAGGTCTGAAAAACTTATCAAAAAAGTCCTTGAATGGGGCATTCTCCGGCATATCCGGAATATTAAATGGCGGATGCCCATTACTTCTTTTGGTTTTTTGAGTTGTACTGATGTTAACAATCGCAGGACTTGCTTCTTCAACCAGTTCTGTAAAATCAGGCAGGCTTTGTGCCAAAGCTGTTTGTGAAACAACAACAGTAATCAGGGGCAGAAGGAAAAACAATCTTGTGAAAATGTTTCTGTGCAACATGGGATGTAATCCTGTACAAAAAAGTTGAATTTATAAAATTTTTCTCAATACCACAGGTTGGTAGTCACTGTCTGTACTGATCCTGTTACTGAATTTTTTTACCCAGACAAATCCCAGAATGAGACCGGTTATTCCCGCCAGTATTCCAGGCCAATCTGCTGTGATACCTGCATTCATCGCCAGCCTCTCACCGAGGAAACCGGTCAGTAACATGGTGAGCAAGGGTATCATATAAATAGCCAGAGAACCCAACAACAGCGCATTTTCACGGATACCAATGACGACTTCATCGCCGATAGTCAACGACAACGTGTTAAGTGCTTTTATGCGGGTACGATAGCGACCAAGCACCTTGGATAAAACAGCGGTTCCACAACCCTTGTTTACAGCACAACTGCCACATGTTGATCGACGCTGGGTCTCGACCAGAACAAACCCTTCTCCCATTTCAACAACCTGAGCGGTTTCTTCAATCACTGGTTTTATACCTGACAGAATTCCCTATAAACTCGACTGTTTCGGCAGGCACTTCACCTACCACGGTTACCTGATGATCATTAACGACATTAGCAAAGACATGAACAGCCCCCATGTAGGAAACGCCTTGCATTAAATCATTCTGCTCTTCCACTTTTTCAATATAAACAGACACGGTTGCCAAACCATCACTATAAACAAAATGTTCTACCGGCATTTTACCCGCTGGCAAACGTCGACGTCCGCGTTCCGTCATCATGAACCCTTCCGGTGAATTCTCGACATCCCAGCCCTTTTCAAGCTCCATCGCTTCAACTGTGTCTTTTTCGTGTTCAAACCATTTGTACTGTTTGCCCATCAGTTCAGGCATCAATGCCTTGTCGGAAATAACCGCTGAATAATCAATCCGGGTAAACATGATCTGCTCAATGGGTTCACCAGTTTCATTGACCATATCCGATTTCAGTAAAAGGCCGGTTTCGCTATCCAGCCACAAACGATAACCAAAACGATAGCCATCACGCGGCTTGACCAGCACCTGCTGTGTCTTTCTGCCTGCAATTCTGTCCTGCTCACCCAGTTCAAATTTATAATATTGTTCAAGACGCATTACGTCTTTACTGGTTAAATCATCAGGAAACAGCTTTTTAGGTCGACTCTTGTCAACAACAACGGATTTGTCATCAGGGAGAATACAGGTGATTTTTGAATTGTCGCGCACAATTTCCCGCGCAACACCGTTCAGGGAAAACAGACGTTCCTGCTCACCCTTGTCACCAAACTTATGCACAATCTGCATGGTTTCCAGTCTGCCATTGTGCAGATAGATGAAAGTGCCTTCGTAATTCAGCATTTGTGCAGCCTGTGACATACGTACAAGCCATTCATGCGCTTCGCGGGAATTATCTTCGGACCAGGAAACAGCCGGTGTGATTAGTAAAAGAAATACCAGTGCACGTAAAGGGGTGATCATTTTTTCTCGCTATCGTAACCCACAATCCTTGCATAGGGTAACACTCCCTGCATACCATTGCTGTATTCATTGTGATTAACTAGATAGGAGTTCAGTCTGGATTCGACTGCAGGCTGTTTCACATCCCAGCGTGTACCCGAAACCCTCACCCATTCCTGTGATAACGGTGCTGTCACTGTGGATGCAACCTGTTGTGAATTACCATTGATTACCGGTGTATCAGGTAATGCAATCAGAACCGATACGATCGCAACAGATGCCGCGATACCAATACCACCGACATATTTAAGCGCATTCGACTGAAACAGTTTTCTGGCCTGGGATACCTGAACAAGCGGTTCTTGCTCAATATTTTCACGTACGCTTTCAGCAAAACCGGGAGATGCGCGATGAGCAAGATGGCCTTTCAGTACATCACTGATTAAATGATAACGTTCCCATTCTGCCTGTAACGACTCATCTGCCTCGATTTGTTTAATCAAAAGCGGACGTTCATTGGCATCCAGTTCACCATCAACCAGTGCTGAAATCTGTTCTTTTATCTTGTCTCTCATAACCCGCTCCTCACCCTTACAATCAGGGTTTTAACAAGGGCTCTATCTTGCTGTTAATCGCATCACGCGCCCGGAATATTCTCGAACGCACCGTTCCAACCGGACATTCCATGGCTTCGGCTATTTCTTCATAGCTTAGACCTTCCAGTTCGCGCAAGGTAATGGCGGTCCGCAGATCATCAGGTAAATCGTCCATGGCACTGAAAACCACTTTCTCTATTTCGTCCTTAAGTAACAGACGTTCCGGTGTGGCATTTTCTCTGATGTTCATGCTGTCCTCATACTGCTCGGCATCCATTGCATCAATATCACTGGCTGGCGGACGACGACCCATCGATACCAGATAGTTCTTTGCGGTATTGATGGCGATCCGGTAGATCCACGTATAAAACGCACTGTCTCCACGGAATCGGGGGAGCGCCCGGTAAGCCTTGATAAAAGCCTCCTGAGCCACATCCTGCACATCATTCGAGTCACGCAAATAACGGGAAACCAGATTGACTATCTTGTGCTGGTATTTCAACACGAGCAAGTCAAATGCCCGTTTATCACCGCTCTGTGCCCGCTCTACTAGTTCCTTGTCGGTCGCTTGCTCTGCCATTTGAGCCTGCCCTTTCAGGCAGCTCCCTTAACGCTGGTAAAATAGACCACCCGGTTTGGATATAGTTCTGAAAAAATCATACTAAAATGATAAAAAACTTGTCATAAATCAGGGATATCCAGACCACAATATCGACATTTTGCCGAAAAGTCGCCATTATGGACTCAATTTCAGGAATAGCCAAATACTATGGGTAAGCAATTTAATTCAGATGTGCTGGTCATCGGTAGCGGGGCTGCCGGGCTAACTCTTGCCCTGCAACTGGCCGACAGTGCCCGCGTAACGGTCATTTCCAAGGGAACGCTGACAGAAGGCTCCACCTTCTACGCCCAAGGCGGGGTCTCGGCTGTATTCAATGATGAAGATTCGATTGATTCCCATGTAGAAGACACGCTGAATTCCGGTGCCGGGCTGTGCAATAAAGAGGCCGTCCAGTTTGCCGTTGAACATGCACGTGAAGCAGTTCAAAAACTCATTGAATACGGTGTGCCATTCACACGTGAAATCAGCAGTGATGGTGTAGAAAATTATCATCTGACACGTGAAGGTGGTCATAGCCATCGCCGGGTTATTCATGCCGCAGACACCACAGGTCGGGCAATGGAGACTACGCTGGCGGATCGGGTCAAGCAACACCCCAATCTGACTATTTACGAACAACACATCGCCGTTGATTTAATCACTGGTGACAAACTCGGGCTTTCGACCAATCGCTGTCTCGGCGCCTATGTACTGGACCGCGAAAAACAAAAAGTGCATGCCTTCCGCAGCAAATTTGTGATCCTTGCGACCGGTGGTGCCAGCAAGGTATACCTTTATACCAGTAACCCGGATGTTTCTACCGGTGATGGTATTGCCATGGCATGGCGTGCCGGTTGTCGAGTCGCTAATATGGAATTCATCCAGTTCCATCCTACGTGTCTTTATCATCCGAAGGCAAAATCATTTCTGGTGAGTGAAGCTGTTCGGGGTGAAGGTGGCAAATTGCTGTTGCCCGATGGCAGTCCGTTTATGCAAAAATTTGATCCACGTGGTGAACTGGCACCACGTGATATTGTTGCACGCGCAATTGACCATGAGATGAAACGCACAGGTAGTCACTGTGTGTATCTTGATATCAGCCACAAACCGATTGATGAAATAAAAAAACGCTTCCCAAATATTTATCAACGTTGTCTGGAATATGGTTTTGATATGGCGATGGAACCGATCCCGGTGGTACCGGCGGCACACTATACCTGTGGTGGCGTCATGACGGATCTCAATGGTCGTACCGATATTGATGGACTTTATGCGATCGGTGAAACCGCTCACACCGGCATGCATGGTGCGAATCGACTGGCCAGTAATTCACTTCTGGAATGTATTGTGTTTGGTGAATCCGCCGCCAATAATATTCGCAATCAATTAAAGAAAATCAAATTGCCGGCACCACTACCTGACTGGGATGAAAGCCGCGTTACCGACTCAGATGAAGAAGTTGTGGTCTCGCACAACTGGGACGAACTGCGCCGCTTTATGTGGGACTATGTTGGTATTGTGCGCACCACCAAGCGTCTGCAACGCGCAAAACACCGTATTGATTTACTATTAAGTGAAATCCATGACTACTACGGTAATTTCCGCGTTACCAACGATTTACTGGAGCTACGTGACCTGACCGTTGTTTCTGATCTGATTATTCGTTCTGCGATGCAGCGCAAGGAAAGCCGCGGCCTGCATTACACGCTGGATTATCCCGATACGTTACCCAGTGCGCAGGATACGATTTTGACGCCGGAGAATTTTATGACGTTAAAGAAAGTGAGTGGTTAAATATTAAAACAACAGTACCCTCAATCTTCTAAAGCTTTCCCTGTCTACATTATCTGGTAACAATATTGCCGAATACCTCTCCTTATCTTCGGTTTTAAAATTCAGGATGGAAATAAACGGGTGTCGATAACTGTTTGCCTGCAATTCCGCATAAACTTCCTTGCTATCACCAATAATCAGTTGCCAGTCTCTATCACTGTCATGAATGATTTCCTGAATACGATGATTTTCAAAAACATGTCGCTTCAGTGATAAAAAAGCACTTATGATGAGAACCAGTGTTAACAAGGAATTAATTGCAAATTGTAGTGGCGATAACCACAAAACACCCAATGTGAGTGTATGAGTACTGATAATAAACGTTGATAACAATCGTGACGGTTTCAGGTTAATCCGTAACGGTGGTGCGTATTGCCTCGATGACATGTTGATGCCTCCCGTCCATGGGTGGTGTGTGTTTCATAAAATATTCATACAGATCCTGATCTGATGTTTCCAGTATTTCCTCAAATATTTGCTTGTCATTCTCTGACAGCACATCATATTTCTTTTCAAGAAAACCCTGCAACAATTCATCCAGCTCCAGCATGCCGCGTCGGCATTTCCATTTGAGTCGTCTTCTGTTTTCACTTGAATCTTTCATGATCTAGATATGATGTTTCACCATAAGTTTCTTGATATTGCCAATGGCACTGGTCGGGTTCAGGTTCTTGGGACACACATCAACACAATTCATAATCGTATGACAACGGAACAAGCGATACGGCCCTTCGAGTTCATCCAGTCGCTCGGCAGTGCCTTGATCACGACTGTCCATTAAAAAGCGTGCAGATTGTAATAAAGCAGCAGGTCCTCTGAACAAATCCGGATTCCACCAGAACGAAGGACAGGATGTCGTACAGCATCCGCATAGAATACATTCATAGAGTCCATCCAGTTTGTCACGGTCTTCCGGGCTTTGTTTGATTTCAATTTCCGGATCCGGATCATGACGAATAAGATAAGGTTTAACCGAACGGTATTGATGAAAGAACTGCCCCATATCGACAATCAGATCACGGATTACGGGTAAACCCGGCATGGGCCGCAACTCAACCGGTTGTTTGAGTACTGTTAAAGGCGTGATACAGGCCAAACCATTACGGCCATTGATATTCATACCATCAGAACCGCACACACCTTCACCACATGAACGGCGGAAACTCAGGGTTTCATCCTGTGCCTTGAGTCGCTCCAGTGCATTTAACAACATCATCCCCGGCTCGACATTAGCAAGCTCGTATTCCTGCATATGTGGTTCGGCATCGGTTTCCGGGTTGTATCTGTATATTAAAAATTTCATTAATACACTCTCGGCTTGGGCGGAAATGAATCCACCGTTAACGGTTTAATATGAACAGGCTTGTATTCAAGTCGACGACCTTCCTTGAAATACAAGCTGTGCTTCAGCCAGTTCTTGTCATCACGTTCAGGATAATCAATACGGGAATGGGCACCACGACTTTCCTTACGTTCCAATGCCGAACAGACTGTGGCAACAGCCAAATCCATCAGGTTTTCCAGTTCCAGTGCCTCAATGCGCGCGGTATTAAATATCTTACTGTGATCCTTTAATCGGGCATGTTGCAGGCGTTCTTCAATTGCCAGTACTTTTTCAACGCCCTCTTTGAGCACATCTTCCTGTCGGAACACACCACAATATTTATCCATGGTCTTTTTTAAATCCGTCTTGATACTGTCAACGGATTCACCGTCGCCCTTTTTATCCCAGCGCGCCAGTCGTGACAACGCATAATCAACACTTTCTTCTGCTATCGGACGGTGATAACGGTTTTCTTTCAGATATTCAATAATATGATTACCGGCTGCTCGACCGAACACCACAATATCCAGTAATGAATTACCACCCAGACGATTGGCGCCATGTACTGACACACAGGCACATTCACCTGCTGCATATAAACCGGGCACCGGCTCTTCCGCCCCCTGATGTTCAGGCACGACTACCTGACCATGACGATTGGTGGGAATACCACCCATGGTGTAATGCGCGGTTGGACACACCGGAATAGGTGCATTAATCGGATCAACACCGGCAAACGTCATCGAAAGATCACGAATACCGGGTAAACGTTTTTTAATAATATCTGCATCCAGATGATCTACCTTCAACAGGACATGATCCTTGTCAGGCCCACAACCACGCCCTTCTTTTAATTCGATAGCAATGGATCGACTGACCACATCGCGACTGGCCAAATCCTTTGCATGTGGTGCATAGCGTTCCATGAAACGCTCACCTTCACCATTAACCAGATAACCGCCTTCACCCCGCACACCTTCACTGATCAACATACCCTTGCCGGCAATACCGGTCGGGTGAAACTGGAAGAACTCCATGTCTTCCATTGGTATACCGGCACGCAAAGCCATGGCCATACCATCACCGGTATTAATGCGTGCATTGGTATTGTTATAAAATAATTGTCCGGCACCACCGGTTGCGATCAGTGTTGTTTTTGCCTCAATTAAAAGCGGTATACCGGTTTCAATCTCAATAGCCACCGCCCCCAGAATATAGCCTTCTTCATCCTTAACCAGATCGAGTGCAAAATATTCATCGAAGAAATGAGTGCGCGCATGAATATTTTGTTGATATAAGGTGTGCAAAATAGCGTGACCCGTTCGATCCGCCGCCGCACAGGTACGTGCCGCCTGATCACCGCCGAAATTCTGGCTTTGTCCACCAAACGCACGTTGATAAATACGACCGTTTTCCAGTCGTGAAAACGGGACGCCGGAATGTTCCAGTTCAATAACCGTATTGGATGCGGCACGACACATGTATTCAATCGCATCCTGATCACCAAGATAATCACTGCCCTTAATCGTGTCATACATATGCCAGTGCCAGTTATCCGGCAAGACATTGGCCAGCGCCGCATTAATACCACCCTGTGCCGCAACGGTGTGTGAACGGGTTGGAAAAACCTTTGATACCACACCCACACTGGCGTCAGCCTGCGATAACTGTAATGCGGCACGCAATCCACCACCACCGGCACCAATTACAAGACAATCAAACTTACGTTTAGTCAGGTTCATTTTATTACCACCAGAATCACAACACGCAACATCCATATCCCGATACTAAACAAAGATAACCCCGTCGCAGTTAAAAGAATAAATCGTAATAGTGAGGAATGTGCATAATCCATAATGACATCACGAATACCTACCCAGGCATGCACCAGTAAAGCGGCAAAAAAGATTGTCGTTGCCAGCGAAAAAAACGGATCCGCCATCCAGCTATGCCAGTTTTGATAATCAGATATTGACGCAGACGAAAACAGAAACAGGACAAAGAACGTGTATCCCGTCATGTACAGTGCGCTCATTCGCTGTAATAACCATGCGCGTAATCCATGTGCATGCAGAGTCATAAGAGTACCCCTGCGAAAAACGCTGTAATCAATATACCAAGAAGTATCATCAACCAGGAATTGAGACGACTGGCAGAACGACTAATACCAATATCAAGATCCAGCAGTAATAATCGAATACCATTCACAAGGTGATGGGCAAACATCCAGATAATCAGTAGCAATACAACCCGAACATCGCTACGGTTAAAAAACTCTACCAACTGTTGAAACCCCTGCTCTGTTTTCAGGGATATCTCCAGTATATATATAAGGAATGGTATCAGCATAAACAGGATAACACCTGAAAACCTGTGGGCAATGGACACAATTGCCCCAATTGGCATACGAATCTTGAGCAGGTTCAGAAATTTGGGTCTTTTTTGTTGTTCTGACATTTCCATATCTAGATAGTGTAACTGTCTGTGGATATACTTCCAGTGTTATCATAGTAAATGTATTAGAATAGACCACATGAAAACAGAGTGGAAAGAATTCCTTGAAAATGCCGGTGCCATTATTGAAGACGGTATTGTTGTCCATTTCGGAAACCGTGAACGTGAACGTCAGGTTGCTATGGCGGGCGAAGTCATTGCCGACTTGTCCCATTACGGGCTTATTGCTGCCCATGGTGAAGAAGCAGAAACTTTTTTACAGGGGCAATTTTGTAATGATGTACGCAAGGTTGATGAACACAGCAGTCAGATAAGCGGTTATTGCAGTCCTAAAGGTCGATTGCTCTCCATTTTCCGCATGTTCAAAATCAAGGATACATACTACCTGCTGATACCACATGAACTGATTGAAGAAACCCTTAAACGACTTCGGATGTTTATACTGATCAGCAAGGTCACTTTGGAAGATGCTGACAATGCCATGACCCGTATTGGCTTCTCCGGGCCTGATGCTGATAAACGCCTGAAAGAAATTCTTGGCAAAGCCCCCGAGCAGGACAATGCGGTTATCCATACTGATAACGTAACGGTAATGCGTATTCCTGGTCCTTGTTCCCGATTTATTATTCTGGGCGATGTCGAATCAATAAAAAATATCTGGTCAAAACTGGATGTACATGCAGCTCCTGTTGGTTTTCAGCCTTGGGGGCAACTTGATATACAGGCTGGTATTCCTCAAGTCTATTCACAAACTGTTGATGCCTTTGTACCTCAGATGGTTAATATGCAGGTAATTGAAGGTGTCAGTTTCAAGAAAGGCTGTTATACCGGACAGGAAGTGGTTGCGCGCATGCAGTATCTGGGGAAACTCAAGCGTCGTATGTACAAGGCCAATGTTAAAACCGATGAACCGGTAATGCCGGGCGATAACCTGTTTGCCGCTGGCGATACCAGTGGTCAGGGTACTGGCAAGATCGTCAGTGCCCATCCATCCGACAGCGGCGGCTATGATGTATTGGCCGTAATACAAATAGCCAGTGCTGAAAAATCAAAAATACATCTGAAAGATAAAAATGGCCCTGTACTCGAATTGACGGAATTACCCTATACT
>JAOUJV010000136.1 GCA_029882995.1 Gammaproteobacteria bacterium
TGCCGTAATGTATTGATCTATTTTTCCTCCGATACCAAGCGCGACATCATTTCACGTATGGCACGCGCGCTTAATCCGGGTGGCTACTTGTTCGTCGGTGCCTCCGAATCACTCAATTACAGTGAAGCATTTGATATGGTACGCTGTAATCCGGGTGTGGTTTATAAGCTGAAAGGCTGATTGGAAAAATAATCCGCAAATAAATGTTTATGCCCCTACAAGATACACATAATTTTCGTAGGAGCGGTCTTTCTGACCGCGAATGGTAAAGGTGGTTTTTCGCGGTCAGAAAGACCGCTCCTACCCAATCTCGTAGTCCCAACTAAGCAATAGCGAGTGGAGCAATCCCGATAATTCCTAACCCCTTGATTTACCCAACCTTATTCCCCTAAATATTTTACGGGAATTGCCGTTATACATGTACGTAACACTATCTATTTTTCCATGATGGTCGGAAAGATTCCTGCCAGAGACGGATCTCCCAGAAGGACCTTTGTTTCAGACACCGAACCCCCGTGCCTGAAAAGCTATTTAGTTTTTAGTACTGCTTTATTGATGTGTACTTTGTTGTTAATAGCAAAAAGGAGAACACCATGAACCTAATCCCTGTTCGTGCAAAAGCAGTTTCAATTTTTAAATTATTTATTTTTCATTTGGTGTCAGTTTTTATATTGGCATCAAGTTTTGTATCCACCTCTAATGCAGCACTCGAATCGCGCCTTGGGGGCTTAGCATATTACGACACACATCTTAATATTACTTGGTTGGCGAATGCGAATATTAATGGTCGTATGACGTGGCTAGAAGCGAAGGCTTGGGCAGCCAGTTTGGATGTTAATGGGGTGACTGGTTGGCGGTTGCCTAAAACGTTACTTAATGACCCGAATTGTACAGGTCAATATAACGACAAGTATAGTTGTAATGGTAGTGAAATGGGCCACCTATATTATAATGAACTGGGTGGTAAAGCAGGAGTCACTTTTAATTGGACGTCTGATCCAGACAGGGTCAAATTTAAAAATCTTCAATCTGGTTACGGTACGGCCTATGTGTCTGATACAGAGTACCCACCCGATCCATCTCGAGCGTTTTACTTTATTTTTTATACTGGTAAGCAAGGTATGGGTGATAAGACTGGCACTAGATATGCGATGGCTGTGTGGCCAGGTGATGTCGCTGATTTTGTGCCACTTCCAATAGCTGATGCTGGCCTCGATCAAGTTGTTTCTGCCGGTCAGTTTGCACAAGTTGATGGTAGTGGTAGTACTGATCCAGAGGGGGATTACCCTTTAACTTATAGCTGGCAGATAGTTCAACAACCAGCTGGTAGTATAGCTACCTTGTCTGACATCACGGCTGTTAATCCAAGCATGATCACCGATGTAGTGGGCGATTATGTGGTTGAATTGGTGGTTACTGATGCCAAAGGCAATACCAGCGAGCCGGATAGGGTCACTATCAAAGCGATACCTACGGGACTTATTCCGCGCCTTGGGGGATTAGCTTACTACGATACGCATCTTAATATTACCTGGTTGGCAGATGCGAATGTTAATGGTCGTATGACTTGGTTAGAAGCCAAGGCTTGGGCTGCCAGTTTGAATGTTAATGGGGTGACTGGCTGGCGGCTACCTAACAGCTTATTGGTTGATCCAAATTGTACAAGCAACCCCTCTCATGATCGTGTAGGTCATGAGCATGATGATGATCCTTATCACATGCATGCTCATCGTTATAATTGTACTGGTAGTGAAATGGATCATCTATATTATGATGAGCTGGGTGGTATAGCACTAGTCACTTTCAATTGGACATCTGATCCAGACAGGGTCAAGTTTAAAAATCTCCAATCTAGTTACGGTACGGCCTATTGGTCTGGTACAGAGTACCTACTTGATCCGTACCGAGCGTTTTACTTTATTTTTTATGCTGGTTCGCAAGCTATAGGTGGTAAGATTGGCGCTAAATATGCGATGGCTGTGTGGCCAGGTGATGTCGCTGATTTTGTGCCAGTATCTTTGCCGGTAGCAGATACAGGTTCCGATCAAACTGTTACAGTCAACACTACTGTTCAATTAGACGGTAACGCCAGTTCTGATCCGGATGGTGATTATCCATTAACCTATTCATGGACTATCACACAAAAACCAGGTAACAGTACGGCTGTATTATCAGATACTGGCATAGTCTTACCTACCTTTATTGCTGATGTGCCGGGGAACTACACTATTGATCTTGTGGTTACAGACAGCAAAGGCAACATCAGTCTACCGGACACGGTTGTGATTAGTACTACAAATACCGTACCCGTTGCTGTTATTCAAGCAGCACCCCTGTCAGTTATACAACATGGCACTAGCGTATCACTGGATAGTAGTAGTAGTTATGATCCAGATGGTGATGCGATAGACAAGATTAGCTGGGTATTAAAATCACCTGTTGGCAGTACAGCAACACTGGTTGATCCGGCAGCAACCCTGACAACTTTCACGCCAGATGTACATGGTAACTATACAGTTGAACTGATTGTGACAGATAAGCATGGTGCGAATAGTACGATGGTCAGTGCTACTATCACTTTTGACAATATTCCACCTGTAATAACCAAGATTGATTATCTGGAGCAAGGTCTGGTATTGATAGAAGGCGATACGATCAATCTGACCAGTACTGCCAAGGATGACAATCTTGATACTTTCAATTACCAGTGGATGATTGTCACAAAACCTGTGGGTAGTGCGGCTGCATTGAACGATGCCGCGCTCCAGAACCCGAGCTTTGATGTTGATGTGGCGGGTGACTACACAGTTAGTCTGGTAGTTCAGGATGAGCATGGGCTTGCCAGTGCGGCGGTTACTATACCAATAACGGTCATAACAGCTGCTGATGCTGCAGTTGGTACTATTAATGATTTAAAGGATATTATTGTAAATATTGATCCGGGTATTCTTAAAAATGCAAATCAGCAAAATGCATTAACCAACAAGATCGATGCAGTGCTTGATCTGATTGCACAGGATGAGCTTCAATTGGCGTTAGATAAATTGCAGAATGATATTCTGGGTAAAACAGATGGGTGTGCAAATTCTGGTTATATCAAGTGGGATAATAATGACTGGGTTAAAGATTGTGTAGTTCAAAAACAGCTTTATACAGCCAGTACCCAACAACCGCCGGAAGCAGGTGCGGGTGTTATTGATGATGTAATTTATTATTTGAAGAAGGCGTTAGGGTTGATATAGCCCGTTTTTAAAAATCCCTTACTGTAGAAGCCCTTCGGGTTTCATTCAGCACTTCTTCGCTTTGCTCAGGTCGCCCCCTCCCTTTTTCAAAGGGAGGGGTTTTCTTTCTTTCGTAGGAGCGGTCTTTCCGACCGCGAATAGTTAGGTGGTTGTTCGCGGTCGGAAAGACCGCTCCTACAAAACAATTTCTTCCCACACCAATGACTTGCGGCAGGAAATGCCGCTCTCACCGAACAAACATCCTTATTTTTGCCGCTTTTTTGCGGGTAATTTTTAGTCGCTCGTTACTAACTCACTGAAATAATTCAATAAATCCTTTTTGGCACGTCGATTGCAATGTGTTGAGTGCATAAAACAGGATTACGACACATGGCATTTAACATCGATAAATTATTCGGGATTCATCAACAAGCAGTTAGCTTGCGTTCACAACGAGCAGGGTTGTTGGCGACCAATCTGGCGAATGCGGATACCCCGAATTACAAAGCCAAGGATCTGGATTTTCAGGCGGAGCTTAAAAAAGTCCAGAGCAATATGCAGAGTACGGGCATCAGGAAAACACATCCTAATCATATTGGTGGTATGGATTCTGGTCTTAATATGGATCTGGTTTATCGCAAGCCATCCCAGCCTTCACTGGATGGCAATACCGTAGAAACGCATATTGAACATGCCGCGTTTATGGATAACGCACTCAAGTATCAGGCCAGCATCCAGTTTTTGAGCGGTAATATCAAAGGCATGATGA
>JAOUJV010000137.1 GCA_029882995.1 Gammaproteobacteria bacterium
CACAAATTCATGCGCTGGTTGATGAATTAATCGGATTACGTACCTATGTTGAGGCCGCAATTGACTTCCCGGAAGAGGAGATTGACTTCCTTTCAGACAAAAAAGTTAGTACTCACTTACAGGAAATCACGGAAAAATCGACTAATTTACTTGATGTTGCCAAACAGGGATGTTTGTTGCGTGATGGCATAAAAATAGTCATAGCCGGACCACCCAATGCCGGCAAATCGAGCCTGCTTAATGTACTGGCAGGTCGTGAATCGGCCATTGTCACGGAAATCCCCGGAACAACTCGTGATGTTTTGCGAGAACAAATACAGATAGATGGAATCCCCCTGCATATTGTTGATACAGCCGGTCTGCGGGAAACGGGCGACATTGTAGAGAAAGAAGGTATCAAGCGTGCATGGGATGAAATAGTTAAAAGTGACATTGTTTTACTGGTGCTGGACAGTGGTGTTGAGACAAAAGAAATGGAAAAACATTTTTTTGAACAGCTGCCGGAAAAAACAAAAACTATTATCGTTCACAACAAGATTGATATAACTCAAAAACAGGCACAAATAAAAAAAGATAAACAGACCAACATATGGTTGTCAGTAAAAACCGGTGATGGAATAAAAATATTAAAAGAACATTTAAAAGAAACGATGGGCTACAGCAATGCCGGAACCGGTGTTTTCAGTGCACGACGTCGACATCTTGATGCATTACAACGCGCACAAGATGCTATTGCAAAAGGAAAACAGCAACTCGAAAAAAACAAGGCAGGGGAATTACTGGCGGAAGAATTGCGTCAGGCGCAACAAGCGCTGTCTGAAATTACAGGTGAATTTACCAGTGACGATCTATTGGGAGAAATATTTTCCAGTTTTTGCATTGGAAAATAAACAACAATGGCTTGGCAATGTTTGTGACAGGAGAGAGTCTCTGGAATATTTTGGTGTCTGGTAATTCAGCAAATGCCTCGAGTCTTGATGGATAGCTGAGTGTAAAAGTGTCTATTTATGGACTACCTGATCCAATATATATTATTGACTACCAGTTAACAGCAGTACCTGTACCTGCAGCTATCTGGTTATTTATGCAGGCAAATAAAAAAAGCCACGTTCATTTCTGTAACGTGGCCTTAAGGGGGAGGAGAAATTAGTAAGTAAAATATTTTGTATTATTATTTTCTTTTGATTCCTTAATATGTTTATTTCCATCGGCCATTACACGAATACGTGAACCACGATCAGGTGCTTGGTTAAAACTGACAAATGTAGTTTGAGATTGACCAGCTTTGAGTTCTGGCATAGGAATTGCTGCAGTACCAATATCGCCGCCCATAACCGTTGCATACAGTTCAGAGCCAACCACAGATGCATCAGCGCCCTGATTCGTGACGGTAACAGCAAGCATTTTATCGTTGCCTTGTGTCCGACTTACTTTTGTAATGACATAATCAGGACGTGCACGTTCTGGTTTTTTCTGACCTAGTTTCTTGCCCTTGGTATGTGATTCCATATTACTATCAGCCGCCTTGATTGAGGGTTGCTTACATTGCCACATACCATCTTCCAGTACAGCTATCTTACCTAGTTGGCAATGTGGTTTTGGTCCATTGTTTGGTGCAGCAAAGCTTGAAGAAGCAACAGCAGTTAGCGCAATAGCGATTAAAGTAGTTTTTAGTGTTAATGATTTCATTTTTAAATCCTCTTTGTTTGTTGGTTAAGTACTTAGTGAGTCGTGGAGGATTATGAAACGGTTCAAAAATATTTTAGGTAGATGAATTAAGATATCTTATTGATTTATATGGTTAGTGGATGGCAGCAAAATAAAAAAGCCCCGTTATATTTCTAAAACGGGGCTTTTTTATAACAGAAAGAAATTCTAATCTAAGACATAGGTCCCTGCCAGACGATCAAAATAGCGTGCACGATAATAATGACGCTTGTGCTCAGCATCGTCAGTGAAGGCAGCACGATCATGCAACACATTGTTACTGACAAGCCCCATTCCGGGCTCCAGTAAGCCACGATAGATGTAAGGAGAATCTCCGTTCAGTATGTCATTTAGATAATGCAACGCCTCTTGTGTTAAAGCGTCATCAGCCCAGCGTGCATTATTTTTACGAATCGTGAAACGCATATGTAAATCACCAGAAGGAGTAATGCTGAATACAGGCCCTTTTTGTTCATGGCGTGCAATAACACCATCCTGGATGCGTGCGGGAATAGTTAATACGTCGTTTGCCATCAATGCACGAATATAATCCGGATTTTTCTCACGTAGTAAAATGTAGGCAATTTCATGATCCATCAATGCATTTTCTCCACCCGTGGCAGCACGTTGTACAACATGTAAATTCAGTGAGTGGATTTGTTTATCAGGTGTGTTGTAATAACCATCCGTATGCCACTTTATTTCCCTGTTGGTGTAGGGAATATAATGCTGTCGTGGACCTGCATTTCTGACTGTTAATGAAGTCAACCCATTATCATCAGCTAACCAGTTTTTATTAAGCCCATCAAGCCCGAAACGTTGACCAAGTAATAGCGGAATTTTCGGATCAGGATCAGTGCCGGTATTACTGGCATATAGTGCCATATTGGTTTTGCGACACAGGCGTTTAAGCGCATCGAGCTCACTTTCTTTAAGTTGGCGAGGATCATTAATTTCAACCAGAAGATCACCGAGATTTTCTGGATAATCCTTAAGTTTTGTATCACACCAGCGCCTGTAAAGATCCTCGTTTTCAAGAGAAAACGGACTAAAAATAGCTTGTGATTGAGGTAGAGAATTTTTCATAGATAGACCTTTTTGTGGCTGGTTTTACGGGGATATTGCAAAAATCTGCGACAGACTAATGTAGATTAGAGTAAATGTGATTGACATAAGTCATGTCGAAACAAATTTTAGAGATATCCACCTACAGCCTGCAATGGTTTCAAACTATGGTTCTGTGTTACCCAGACAGCGATGGCACTGGCCTCAGTTTCTGAAAAATGAAGCTCAGGTAACAGGGTTTGCCACTCACCATCATGACTTCGAATGGTTTTGAATCCGATAACGACAAAATCATGAGGCAGGGTACGGTCACGGTTTTCACCGGCATTAATATGAGATACCAAATCCATGCCGAGAAGTGCTATATGTAGACGTAAATCATTTTCCTGCTCTACAGGTGAAACATACGATGCAGTAAGCTGTTTTTCATTTATAGTAACATTGAGTTTGCCAGAGATAGCGGATTTAACATTTGGTGCTTTGTTACCAAACCATCCAGGTTGCCAACCCGCACCATTGACCATAAAAGAGGGTGTATAAACACTCCGCACATTACGTTCGCGCGCATGTTGGCGCTGACGCGTTGAAAAAGACGGCGAGGCAAAGCGATCTTTCCAGCCGATGTAATCCCAGTAGTCGACATGAAAGGCAACCGGAATGTAGGTATGCCACAACTCTTTATTGTGACGATAGGTATTCAGGTATTTTTCGGCAGGCGGACAACTACTACAGCCTTCAGAAGTATAGAGTTCGATTAACACTTTCTGCCCTTGTCCGGAGACAAGCGTGACAGGTTCAGCTGAGGCCGAAGAACAAACAAGCATGGTAATGATAAACAGATATTTCATTCTCACACCCTAATATAGATGGATGCAGGTTTTGTAATATTTGTATAAAGATTTTGTAAAATAAAACGGATTAAGCGCATAATAATTGACCTTGAATATAACAGGAGCAGAAATGACCACCATAGGCACCCCATTATCATCAACAGCAACCCGCGTTCTTTTTTGCGGTGGTGGAGAGCTGGGTAAGGAAGTCGTTATTGAATTACAGCGTCTTGGTGTGGAAGTTATTGTGGTCGATCGCTATAAAAATTCACCGGCCATGCAGGTAGCACACCGCAGTCATGTAATTTCGATGCTGGATGGTAAAGCATTGCGCGCAGTCATCGAAA
>JAOUJV010000138.1 GCA_029882995.1 Gammaproteobacteria bacterium
TTTGCAGGAATTTCTTGAAGGAAGCAATCTGCATTTCCAGCAGATATGGCGCTTCCATAATTCCGGGGCGCTTGCCAAAGTTGTTACGAATACGTTTCTTTTCAGTGAACGAGTAGGCCATGCCTTTTCCTCACAATCTTTAAGTTACCAACCACTGGACGGGACACTCAAACAACCATTACTCCCAAACCAGACTCACCAGACTTTCTTTACAACCTTCGTATTTCCCTTTCAGGAAAACAAAAAACGGTGCGCGCACAAAACCAGGCCGACGGATTAATACCGTCGGTCTGGTCTATGCCCAACTGTTTTCAGGTTTTATCAAGTATTTACTTGACCTCGACCTTCGCACCAGCTTCTTCAAGCTGCTTCTTGATGTCTGCAGCTTCTTCCTTGGAAGCGCCTTCCTTAACAGTAGAAGGAGCACCTTCAACCATATCTTTCGCTTCCTTAAGACCCAGACCGGTGATAGCACGAACAGCCTTAATAACAGCAACCTTGTTGTCACCGAAACTGGCCATTACTACATCAAACTCGGTCTTTTCTTCAGCAGCTTCACCGCCACCTGCAGCAGGTGCTGCAGCTGCAGCAACAGGTGCTGCGGCAGATACGCCAAACTTTTCTTCCATTGCAGAAATCAAATCTACAACTTCAACAACAGTCATATTGGAAATAGTTTCCAGAATGTCTTCTTTACTTACAGCCATGATAATTCTCCTAAACTTAATTTTATCGGTTGTCTTACCAACAAATAATCAAACTAAAAATGTTAACCTGCCTTTTGATCTCTCACTGCAGCCAATGTACGAGCCAGCTTGTTGTTTGGTTCAGCCAGTGTACGTACAAACTTGGTAACAGGTGCCAACATCACACCCATCAACATACTGATTGCCTGCTCACGTGTTGGCATATCTGCAAGCCGTTTCAAATCTGACGGCTCAAGCATCTTGCCACTCAACACGAGTGCCTTAACTACCAGCTTGTCGCTTTGCTTGGAAAAATCACGCACGATACGGGCGCCTGATGCCGGATCTTCCTGTGAGAAAATCAGAACCAGTGGACCAACCAATGCGTCTTTCAGACAGTCGAAATCTGTGCCATCTACAGCACGTCTTGCCAATGTATTCTTCACTACACGCAGATAGACACCCGCATTGCGAGCCTCTTTGCGCAGAGAAGTCATTTGATCCACAGTCAATCCGCGATATTCAGCGGCAATAGCTGACTGTGCATTGGCGGCAACGTCTGCGACCTCGGCAACAATTTCTTTCTTCTGCTCAAGGTTTAACAAGACAACAACCTCCTATTAATGACAGTTCCGCAACACTCCTGTGATTGCTTCACTGTTTGATCACCAGAGAAAACAAATGTTTTCCCCACCTTTGGTGACCTTCGTCAGGAAAATCCTGTCTCGGGTACACCATCTACGCAGGCCGGATGCCGGAAGGCTCCATTAAGTTACCGACATATCCTTTATGTTCGATAACACCTACGGTCTTTGACGGCCTGGAAAACAACTCCAGCCCGACACATCACCAGTGCTTAAAGCCCCAGTGATGAAATATCAACAGCGATACCTGGCCCCATGGTGCTGGAGACAGTTATCTTTTTCATGTAAATACCCTTGGCTGAGCTTGGCTTCGCCTTTTGTAAATCACCCAATAATGATTGCAGGTTTTCACGCAGGGCATTGACTTCAAAATCAACCTTGCCGATAGAGCAATGAATAATACCGGCCTTGTCTGTACGATAACGAACCTGGCCTGACTTCGCATTTTTAACCGCACCCGCTACATCAGGGGTAACTGTACCGACTTTAGGGTTAGGCATCAGACCACGAGGCCCAAGGATCTGACCCAGTGTTCCAACAACGCGCATGGCGTCCGGACTGGCAATAACAACATCAAAATCCATGTTGCCCTTCTTCACTTCTTCAGCCAGATCATCCATACCAACAATATCTGCACCCGCTGCTTTGGCAGCATCTGCATTGGCGCCTTGTGTAAACACAGCAACACGTACAGTTTTGCCTGTGCCGTTTGGCAATACAGTTGAACCACGAACAACCTGATCAGATTTACGCGGATCAACACCCAGATTTACGGATACATCCACAGACTCAACAAATTTGGTAGCAGGTATTTCTTTTAAAATTTGCAGTGCATCATCAACTGCATAAACCTTGCCCAGTTCCACTTTTTCACGGATAGCTTTAATTCTTTTGGTTAACTTTGCCATGACTTAAACCCCCTCTGTTTCAATGCCCATACTGCGAGCACTTCCGGCGATTGTACGAACTGCGGCATCCAAATCGGCTGCTGTCAGATCGGGTTCCTTGGCCTTGGCAATCTCCTCGAGCTGTGCACGAGTAACCTTGCCAACCTTGTCACGGTTAGGTACACCGCTACCACTCTTGATACCCGCCGCCTTCTTTAACAGAATGGACGCAGGTGGTGTTTTCATAATGAACGTAAAACTACGATCACTATAAACAGTGATAACGACAGGAACAGGCAAGCCTTGTTCCATTTTCTGGGTCTGCGCATTAAATGTCTTGCAGAATTCCATAATATTGACACCATGCTGACCTAATGCAGGACCAACAGGTGGACTTGGATTAGCCTGATTAGCTGGCACTTGCAGCTTGATATAGGCTTCAATTTTCTTTGCCATTTTTTACTCCTGGTGGGTACAAGCGCCTTTCGGCTCCCCTGTTAACTACAATTTCAAATTTTGAATATTTAATAAAACATTCAAAATCAAGAATTCTATCTAGCCCTTCTCTACCTGACCAAATTCCAGATCTACCGGTGTTGAACGACCGAATACCAGAATAGAAACGCGTAAACGATTCTTTTCATAATTCACTTCTTCAACAACACCGTTGAAATCATTAAATGGTCCATCGGTAACCCGGACTACTTCACCTGGCTCGAACAATGTCTTCGGCCTTGGTTTCTCCGCGCCTTCCTGTACACGGTTCAAAATTTCATTGGCTTCCTTTTCAGTAATTGGTGCCGGCTTGTCACTGGTGCCACCAATGAAACCCATTACACGCGGCACATCCTTGACCAGATGCCACGTATCATCATTCATTTCCATTTCCACAAGCACATAACCCGGGAAAAACTTGCGATCACTCTTGCGCTTTTGACCTTCACGCATTTCCACAACTTCTTCAGTCGGGATCAGGATCTCACCAAACATGTCTTCCATACCATGTAACTTGATACGCTCTTCCAGCGAGCGCTTAACATGGCTCTCGAATCCAGAATAGGCGTGCACGACATACCAGCGTTTCGCCATTTAAATCAGCCTCCCTGACCAGTCAGTAATCTGACTGCCCAAACTAAAAACACATCAAATGCCCACAAGATAATACTTACCACAATCACCATGACCATAACGATTGCTGTGGTCTGGATTGTTTCCTTTCGTGTTGGCCAGACAATCTTGCGAACTTCAGTTCTTGCATCACCGACATAACCCACTGCGCGTTTACCTAATTCGGTCTGCCAGGCAATCGCTGTCGATATACCAATCACTACCAGCAAACCAATAACACGCAACAGCAATGACTGATCAGCAAATACATAAAACCCAACTATTGCACCTGCTACCAGTATCAGCGCTGCCGATAACTTTAAATTGTCCATGCGTTCAAAAACTCTTTAATTAGCCAGTCTTGTTTGGCAGGCCAGGAGGGAATCGAACCCCCAACCTACGGTTTTGGAAACCGCCACTCTACCAATTGAGCTACTGGCCTAATATAAACTCAGTGTTTAGTTTTGAGCACTTAACTCAAAACTGCTCTCTTGCCTTATTCAATAATCTTTGCAACAACACCGGCACCCACAGTACGGCCACCTTCTCGTATCGCAAAACGTAATCCATCTTCCATCGCAATCGGGTTAATCAATGTGACTGTCATTTTCACATTGTCTCC
>JAOUJV010000004.1 GCA_029882995.1 Gammaproteobacteria bacterium
TGTGTTTTTCACGTATAAAACTGATAACCATATTCTGACGGGATTTAATATCCATCCATTCTGATTTTTCATAATCAAACCCCTGCTCTCTATGGCTATCACGCATACGTACAGACAAATGATGGCGCCCGGCAGAAACAATAAATTTTTCATTTACGACAGCCTCCCCATCTCCCGACAAGCCCGAAGGTTTAATCGATTTATTGTATACCTGCTTACCATCCAGCAGCATTTCGAGATAAACTGGTAACCTCTCACGCGGACAATCCATCGCCTGGCGCATGTTGGGTGGGGTATTGGCAATTTCTTCAGCAGTAAACCTTCTGCATTTCTCTTTCAGATTGCCGACATGATTAAATGTCAGACGAATAACCGCCTGATCCGGAGTGGTATGAACATAGACAGGTTCCGTTGAGAAATAACCCAATACTAATGCAAACAGCCCATAGAGTCCCAATTGACCTGTCAACTTAAATACCTTAATCATCACTCTTCACCTACTGAAGAAAGTGTTGTGCGCAAACCTGTTTTGATCGGTTCCATTGATTGCAGACGTTGGCGAAAATCCTTGATTGCCTTATCTAATTCCTTGTTGGGTGTTTTTTCACCCCAGCTTTTTTCAATCCGCTCAACAGGGACACGTTTTCTAAGATAAGGATCTCTTTTCCCTGCCAGACGTTGATCCATCCAGGTCACGCCAAATCGGTGAAAACAACTTTCTTCTGAGCAACCGGTTAAAAACACACCTTCAGCATGATGGCGACTGATGATGTAATCGATGAATGAAGGCGGTAGCATTGAAATACAGGGCAGCTTGATAACGCCAACACCTTCTGACTTCAAACGATTCAAATCTGGACCATGTTCACATCCGAACACAACCACTCTATCCGAACCTTTCAATGGCGCTGTTGCATTGAGCAAATCTTCACGTACTTTGCGTAAAGGAAGATCGGGCAAATCAATCCCGGGTATCAGCTCTGTTCTCTGACGGTAAGGTGTTGATGTCGGACAAGCCCCAACACAAATACCACAACCTGTACACAATGTGGGATCAACAATGGCCTCTTCCTTGTATTTCTGCCCATCGGTGCGTGGCTGCATCACTACAGCGGCATAGGGGCAATCATCAAAACACCGTGTACAGCCATTACAATTATCCAGACTGATTACGGCTGCTGATGGTTTCTTAACCGGCCAAATAAAGGGCAACAAACAGAAAAACACGGTTGGCACCAGCAATAATGACCAAACTGACCCCATAGACCAGTCACCAATGAGCGGATATACAAACAAATAAAACCAGTCCAACCCGACTTCACCGGTCACTGCTGAAAGATCGGTTCTGCCCTGACTGACCGCAGGCTTAACAAAAGAAAGTATCAGTAGCATTGCCATTGTCCCTATTGCCAATCCACGGGGTGGATTAACAATCGGGCGACTAATTCTCAATACATGAAACCAGATACCGAATATCAGAAAAATGGGCAGACCCAGCACATGAATGAAAGCCATCAATGTAAAGAATCTGTCGCTAATGCTTTCCTCTGAAATAAAATTACGTACCATCGGTTCGATAAAAATCGGTAGCCAGTCCATTAATTCAGAGCTGGCAACAGCGACATATTGCGCCAGTTGATCCCACACCAACCAGTAACCGGTAATACCTAACGGAAACACAAACCATATCAACAAAATACCGGACAGCCAGGAATACCAGCGCACACCACTGAAGCGTCCTTTGAAAAACTCGCCTGCTAAATGAATTACCAGTGTGATGACTGCGCCATCAGATGCATATCGATGCAGGCTACGCATCACACCGGCTATATACCATTGTTCATGGGTAATATATTCAACAGAATCATATGCGCCGAATATACTGGTTTCGAAAAAAATAAAGACATAAATACCGCTAACCAGCACAACCCAGAAAAAGAAAATGGTCAGTGCGCCAAGATAATGCAGTGGATTCAAAGCACTGCTAAAAACGCCATTAAATCCTTTCTCAGCGTACTGGAACGCATCTTTGCCTAAAGATAATAATTTCATATGTAATTTAGAATATTAATAACTAAGTAGTTTGCTCAGGATAGCAGGCACACGATCTCAGCAGCCATGATTTATGTCAAGTCAGAACCCGCACGTTTGTTGCGGAAATACTCTCTAATCAAATACCAGAAGCCACCACCGATAATGGTAAACCCGATAAATATACCGATGAATAATGAATAATCAAAATGGTAGGAATCCGTCGCCGGATCGTATGTGGTACAAAACAATTTAACCTTGTTTGTCAGCACTGTCACTGTACTGTCTTCCGGCTTCTCGCCAAAGACCAATTGCTTGAGTGGTTCAACAAAGGCTTGTGTCTTTATCTGTTCACCGTAAACCTGCACATAGACCTTGCCGCCTGTTTTGATAATGGTAGCCTGCGTCATATGATCATATCCTTTAGGTGAACGCTGATAACTGAACCCTAAATCACGTGTCAGCCTTTGCATGGTCTCAGCATCAGTACTCAGGAAATCCCATTTCAGAAGATCAATTTTCTGCTGATTGGCAAACGATGCCATCGCCTCTGGCGTATCAACAGGGGTATCAAAACCTATCGTGAGCACATTGAAGCTCACCTCCCCCAGTGCATTACGCGCTTTTGTTACTGCATCAGCCAGATTACGCGTGATGGTAGGGCAAACATGATAGCAGCTGGTGTAGATCAAACTGATAACCAGTGGCTTGTCGAAATAATCTGATAGCTTGACTCCACGACCGTCACTGGTGTTAAAGCTATAGTTATTTAACTGACGTCCTATTGCGGCCTGACTTAGTTCCAGTGCCTTTTTTTCGTCAAGAACCGGGCTTGAAGATGGTTCATGCTCATGCATATCATGCTGCATGGTCATCGGCTGATGCATTGCATCATGTCCGACCCCTGTTTCTGCAATGGAAACGAAAGGCATGGACAAAAGCATTAGCCAAAAAACTGTTTTAAATGAGAAATAACCAGCTACTTGAACAACCACAATAAAATTCTTCCTGTTTAAAAAAATCGGTATTACGGGGAGGCCTATATTGCCTGAGTTTCAATCCTTTCTACAACACAAATAAAAAAGGGGACATATGTCCCCTTTTTTATTTTCATCCCTGCCTTTTAGCCCATGGGCCAGATAGAGGCGAGATATTTCCAGTTTACTGCGTAGTAAACAACGAACAGCAGCAGGAAGACCAGAGCGAATACGAAGGTACCTGGAGCAACAAAGCCGCCGATACCGATATTGCCATGACCTGCAGGTGCTGCTGCCATCTGCAATGGTGCATTTGGTCCTGTGCTGTATTCATCTGTACCAGCCACTTTCTTGCCAAACAGGATAGAAAGCACGGTAATCAGAATATAGGCAGCACCACCCACAATGGCCACAATACCGCTAATACCGGTAATTGCCATCAAGGTATAAGCCACCGCCGGGAAGTCATAGCCAAAGACAGCGCCACTGAAGGCCATATCCCAATGACGTCGAGCCACACCCATGGTGCCCGCACCCATCATGGCGATTGAGAACACGGACATCCCCAAACCAAACAGGTAAGGCTGCCATTTGGCCAATCCCTTCATCACCAGTTCACGCTTAAACAGAACAGGGATCAGGAAATAGGTCAGCGACATAAAGGCCAGCGTAGTACCCACTACCACCGTGGCATGGAAATGGCCTGGTACGTAGATAGTGTTATGCATTGTGATGTTGATTTGCTCGGTACCCAGTACAACACCTGAGATACCACCAATGAAACCAAAACCAATCAGCGAGATAAACATACCGGAGAAGACCGGGTTACCCCATGGTGCTTTACGAATCCACTCGAACAGCCCCTTGTCAAATCCTTTCTCACGCTGAGCAACCTCAATACTGCCTGGAACAGTCAGACCATGAATCATACTGGCCAGTACAGCAAGGTACATAGCGTAACTGGTATTGAAGATTTTCCACTCTGAACTGATACCCGGATCAGACAACAGATGGTGTGCTGAAGCCAGTTGCAGGAACAGGATATACAGCAGGAAGGCGCCACGACTGACTCTTTCTGACATTGGTCTTGCGCCAAATACAATCGCTGCAATCGCGTACCAGACCGCCACATGGGCAGATACGTTAATCTGTTGTGATGAGTGCCCCATCGCCCACCAGATAACGCGATACATCAATGCGTCAATGTGACCGATGTAACCAATTGACCACAGGAAGGTAGGAATCAAAATGATTGCGCCAGATGCAATGGTAAATATGGCGATAATGGCTGCTGTTAACGCACCAAAGGTGACGAGAGGAATGGACCCTTCGTATGTCCCTTCCGCCTTGGCGACGACCAGCGTACCAAGGAATACAAAACAACCCAGTAATGCACCCACAGCAAACAGAATCAAACCCAGATAGAACTTCGGATTTGCCGGCATTGGCACATAGGATGTCATCATTACACTGGAATCACCACCCATAATGGCCACATTGGTCACAATGGCGCCAATAAACATGAGTATGAATCCGAGCCATGCAATCCTCGGGGTTGCCAGTCTGCACTTCAACAATGTCGATGAAGCAAAATACAGAATGGCCATCTCAAAGAAGATGATCCAGAAAATAAGCATGTTGATGCCGTGTGCGGTTAATGCCTGATAAAACTTGTCAGCTGGAAGAAGATGGAACTCCTGCCAACGAGTCAGTGTTACAAGTAAGGAAAGGACACCCCCGATAAGCAGGATAACGACTGCTACCACCGCATTTAATTTCATCAGCGTTTCTGCTGGTTTGTGAAATAAAAGACCAGTGTTAGGGCATGTTCTGAATAATTGATTATTTGCCATTGTTAAGCTCCTTAGTCTTTCACGTAGATTTTACCGAGCATGTTGTGATGTCCAATGCCGCAGTATTCGTTACAAACGATGGTAAATTCACCTGAAGAATCCGGTGTGATGCTGATTACCATGTCATAGCCTGGTACAACCTGCAGATTAATATTCAGCGGTTGTAGTGAAAAACCATGGTTCCAATCCATTGAGGAAAGATGCAACCGATAGGTCTGATTCTTTTCAAGCTCATAAATTGGCCACCATTCCCAAAGACGACCTATTAAATAAATATCACTGCCTGCCGGAGGAGCAACAACAGGATAATTACGATCCGTTTCATTTCTGACAGTGTATTTATCTATTACTGCTTGTGCCTTGGCTGCATAATCAGCTGAGGAGATACGATAAGCCTCATTAGATAAATTTTGTTTTCCGGCCACATGCCAATACGGCATCATGGCAAACATGATTAAACACCAGACTAATGCCAACACTATCCAGGTACCTTCGACTCGATCTATTGGCTGATTCCACCAGATACGCCGTGAGGGGGGCTGAATTGCACTCATGAGCTTTTCCTCTTTATTTTGGGTTAGTTTTTATACGTTATTATTATTTAGCTATTGGTATGGTTACGATTTCCATTATTCCCCACAGAATATAAAAAACTGTAGGCATAACCACTCCTATAAACAATAACAGGAAGGGATTATCGAGAATTTTTTGCATCACTGGAATGGGTTCATTTTTTTCTTGTTCTTTGTCAGACATAATCTTTCCTCCGTGGGACATAATGTCGCATATATTAAACGTTATTATAAAAACTGTGTCTTGATCTAGGTCAAGCTGAAAAACATTATAACTAACAAAAAGATAGAAAAACGAGTTTTTTGTTTTTGCAATTATATATTAGATTTGGCTAATATGAATCCTCTGCTTTTTTATAATTCTGTTTTTGTGAGCCCGGCACTGCTCACAAGCAATAAACTAGTCTATTTTTGTGCATTATTACAGTATAGAATGTGCAAAATCCGATATTTAACCTTGAATTCTATATAAAAGAACAAAATCATGCTAAAAAAAACCTGCTTTGCCTCTTTTTTACTTCTATTTCTTTCTGCTTGCAACAATGAAACACCTCAAGACATAACACCAGAACCTTTAAATAATGAGTTCAACCGCATTAATGCTGATGGAACTCCGTATACAGGAAGCGGTAATTATTCCTCAGACCCATGGTATTGCGTTTATGACAAACGCACCAAACTTATCTGGGAAGTAAAAACAGGCGCTGATGACATACATAATAAATACCATACCTACACCTGGTTTAATCAGGATCTGGCTAAAAATAACAAGCAACCCGGTGTTGCAGATGGTGGCAAATGCACAGGCTCAAAGTGTGATACCTATTCCTATGTGGATGCTGTGAATGAGAAAGGACTATGTGGTTTCAAAGATTGGCGTCTACCGAAGCGTGTTGAATTGGGCACGATTGTTAATCGCGCTTTTTCCAAAACCGGTGCCACAATTAATCCCGAGTTTTTCCCTAATACACATCCCAAGGAATACTGGACTGATGAATCCTATACTTATCACTATGTGGGAGCATGGGCATGGGATTTTTCATTCGGCTATGATCGTGTTGACTGGAAAAAAGAACCCAAGTACATCAGGCTGGTGCGCAGTGATCCTGAGCCAGCAGAACCGGAAAAACCATAATTGGTTTATCGCTGGACTGTTTTTTGATAAGTCCAGACAGCTGTCATCATATTTGCCCAAAGCAGTAACATGGAGGCGGCAAACAGCGTGACAGCAGGATAAAACAATAGCTCAGGATAAAATACTGTTCCTGCCAATCCCGTAATAGAACCAAGATGCAGCCAGTATTGAATCCACATTCTTCTGCCTCTAATAATCTCTTTCATATTAGGCAGCACGCCAGGGGTGGTTTGTTTTGCCTGCAAATGGAACCAGACAAGGAAAGGCATAATTTTATATAACATGCCATTAATAACCGATTGCATAACACCTGAGATAACTACAATTCCGATAACCAGTTCAAGTAAATAATACTCCCCCGTTTCAGGTGAAATAATATTTACTGCCGTCAATACAATACCCAGAATTGCTGACACCATGGCTAGTTGCCAAAAGCTGACAGTGACATCAGGTATTTTCCTCCTTCTCTGTTTTTGTAATATCAAGGTATTAATCGAATATAACCCGGTCAGTAATAAAATCAGTAACCCAGAGAGATAATAAATCATATTTTTCCCATCGAGATATTGATGAAAATAAGTGACCAGCGACCAAAGCACTAATAGATATACCAATGATATGGGCAACCATTGCCGTATCCAGATTGGGTATTGCGGGGTTATCTGGAACATTGGTACAACCTGAAAAGAAACCCCGATTATTAACAATCCGGTCCATCCAACCAACCCCCAGCCCAGATGAATCGTGGCAAACAGGTGTTTGGCGACTCCTCCATGCGCGCCAAAAATAGCTACCATCACAACACCCATTGCAACAGTGACAGCAAGTGAAATAACGGCCAGCTTTATTGCTCTGGAAGCGCTTGTCCTGACACCGGATGTAAACATGGTGTGCAGGACCACGACAATAAAGACTGAAAATGCCAGCCCCAGAAACGTAGCTGCACTATTAAATAAAATATCTTTTCTGAACAGAAAAGCACTGCCTAGAAAAACAACGCCCGGTACATATAGACCAAATACAATATTACTTACAAGGCGTGACTTCGGAATGATTGTGCCAATTACTACAGGCAGGATTTGCATCATGGCACCTATCATTGTCATGGTAGAAAATCCCAATACCATAAAATGAACAGCGGAGACTGCTTCAGGTGTCCAGCGAGAATCCATCGATTCCGGGCCAGCAAACAACAACACCATCGCAGCAACAAAACCAAATACCGGTGCCATCAGAAAAAAACGAAATGGAATACTGATGGGGGGGGCCTGTTCAAAAGATAACTTGGGGGTATCCTTCGCCTCTGCCTTTTTCTTTTTTATGTCCCACGCCTGTTTTATCAAGGCCTGACAACGAGTATCTGCTTCCTGATCTGTTTTTTTCCAGATCAGAACTTCAAAGGCAGGTTCTTTAGTTCTGAATGTATGAAATGCATAACCGCGCTTTTCCAGTAGCGGATACAGAAGCTCCGGGTTGCGGCGATGAAGAAGACGAATATATTGCCCTGCCTGTAACTCATCCAGTGCAGACAATGCTTTTTGCAATGGCTCCGGCGGTTCTAACTGGCTTACATCAAGAAGATACTCGTGCTCAGCCATGGCCGTTTTTTTTGTTTAATCCAGACTGGTTACTTCGGAAACTAATGTGTCAGCGTTTGCATCAAGTGCCCTATCCATCATTGGATAAAGTATCTGTTCTTCTTTCATATTATGCTGCTGCATTAAAACCAGCAGTGTTTCGGAGTTTCCCAGATAGCCGTCCTTATCCCTTGCTGCACATGCTGATTTCAGGTTTTGGGTAAGGGCTTTCATTTGCTCATGTTCCATGCGCATCATTTGTGTAGGACCACCTGTTTGACCTGTTTCAGTTTCAAATGCGGGGAAAAGGATGTCTTCTTCTCTGCGCAGATGCAGTATCAAGGCATTCTCAAATTGATCAAACAACGCTGCTGCTTCGTCCCATTTTCCTTGTGCTACTGCATTTTCAGCAGAAGCAAAATAGCCGTCACATTCCTGATGATGTTGTGTCATTAATTCACTGATTGCCACGGCCATATCCATACCCTCTCCTTTAATATTTTTACCTGAATAAAGAAAATCCGCCCAGCTGATTACGAGCGGATAAAGAGACACTATTTAGCAATACCTGACCTTGACAATCATTGATCAATATCAAGTCTGATCCCTTTCTGATAATGCGGATAATTTATTTTCTTAGCTTATGGGTCAATACCAGCGAAATTGTGAGCAAGAGAATCGCTCCCCCCTGATGTGCCACACCTAATGCAACAGGCACAACCAGCACAAGGGTGCTGATGCCGAGCGTTATCTGAATCATCATCATCAAAAGCAATAAATGCGATGCAAGACGCAATCCCGGTGTCACTGCCTTGTTAAAAATGCGGAACCATAAAATCAGGATCAGCACAATCACGGCATAGGCAATCATCCGGTGATTAAACTGAATAGTGGCCAGATTTTCAAACAAGTTCATATACCATGGCTCCATTGCAAACATACCCGGCGGTATGAAATATTCATACATTAACGGGAACGTATTAAAGACGTAGCCTGCCCTTGTCCCTGCAACAAAACCACCACTTAATATCATGATGATAATAACAGTGGTAACAACCAGTGCCAGTTTCCGGAAATGATCAACTTCATGTAGAGTCACTCGTCTGGCACTGTTTTCCAATAAGCCAAGTGCAACCCACAAAATATATCCATAGATAAGAACTGCGGCACCAAGATGTGCAGTTAATCTGTATTGACTGACGCGCGGATTATCAACAAGGCCGCTCTTGACCATATACCAACCTAACAATCCTTGCAGACCACCGAGCAAAAACATGGTGATTAGTTTTGGTATGAGTTCACGTTTTATTTTTTTCAGTGCAAGAAAGATCAAAAACGGTATCAAAAAAACTATACCAATGGTTCTACCCAATAGACGGTGACCATATTCATACCAGAAAATAGATTTGAATTCATCCAGACTCATTCCCTTGTTAACTTTCTTGTATTCCGGGAAATTTTTGTATTTTGAAAATGTCTCCTGCCAGCTTTCCTCTGTCAATGGAGGGATCGCACCCATGATCGGCTTCCAGTCAACCATAGAAAGTCCTGAACCGGTTAAGCGGGTAGCACCACCAAGAATCACCATGGAAAAAATCAGTCCACAGCAAACCAGCAGCCAGATGGCGAGTTGACGATTGTTTTTTTGTTCTTGTGTAATCAATTCTTTAACCCTTTACTCTTTTTCCTCAAGCTTGGCCCATGTATCGCGCAATGTCACTGTCCGGTTAAATACCGCTTTCCCATCACGCAGGTGTTCAGTATCTACACAAAAATACCCTTCCCGTTCAAACTGGAACACCTCTCCTGATTTTGCCTCGCCTAAAGCAGGTTCAATCATGCATTGAGTCAATGTTAGTAGTGAATCCGGATTCAGATGATCATGGTAGTCACCCTCTGTACTGTCCGGGTTCGGGTGATTAAACAGGCGATCATATAAACGCACCTCGGCAGGAATTGCATGTTCTACAGACACCCAGTGAATCACGCCCTTTACCTTGCGCCCTTCCGGATTGTGTCCCAATGTATCTGCATCATAACTGCAATGTAGTTCGATGATTTCACCTTGTGCATCTTTAATTACTTCGTCACAACGGATCACATAGGCATTTCTCAATCGCACTTCCTTACCAAACACCAGTCGCTTGAATTTTTTATTCGCCTCTTCCCGGAAATCTTCTCTATCAATATAGACTTCTCTTGTGAACAGCAATTTGCGTGAGCCCATGTCCGGGTTTTGCGGATGGTTGGCTGACTCCACTTCTTCGCTCTGACCTTCCGGGTAATTGGTGATTACAATCTTGAGTGGATTTAACACTGCCATGCGGCGCGGCGCTGTTTCATTCAAGTCCTCACGTATACAACTTTCCAGCACACCCATCTCGATACAGTTATCTGACTTGGTCACCCCGATACGATCACAAAACTCACGAATTGAAGCCGGTGAAAAACCACGGCGGCGCAGACCAGCAATTGTCGGCATACGTGGATCATCCCAGCCTTCCACATGACCTTCTTCGACTAATGCCGTTAATTTGCGTTTACTGGTAACCGTGTACTCCAGATTCAGGCGCGAGAATTCAATCTGCTGTGGATGATGTTCAGTTTGTAATTCATTCAGAAACCAGTCATACAACGGGCGATGATCTTCAAACTCCAGTGTACATATTGAATGGGTGATACCTTCAATCGCATCTGAAATACAATGAGTGAAATCATACATCGGATAAATACACCATGCCTCACCAGTCTGGTGATGAATTACGCCATGACGAATACGATAAATAGTAGGATCACGTAAATTAATATTTGGTGAGGCCATGTCGATTTTGGCACGCAACACCTTTTCGCCGTCCTTGAATTCACCGGCACGCATACGTGCGAACAGATCCAGATTTTCATCGACTGAACGATCACGATAAGGACTGTCCTTGCCCGGCGCAGTCAATGTGCCACGGTATTCCCGAATTTGCTCGGCATTCAGGTCGCAGACATAGGCCTTGCCTTTCTTTATCAGTTGTACTGCATAATCATTCAGTTGCTCAAAATAATCTGACGCAAAATAGAGTCGCTCATCCCAATCAAAACCCAGCCACTTCACGTCTGTCTTGATGGCATCAACAAACTCCACGTTTTCCTTGTGCGGGTTGGTGTCATCAAAACGTAAATTACAGGTACCTTTATAGTCTTTTGCAATACCAAAATTCAGACAAATTGACTTGGCATGGCCAATATGCAAATAGCCATTTGGCTCCGGTGGGAAACGGGTCGCCACCCTGCCCTTGTTTTTATTCGCTTTGAGATCGTCATCAATAATGTGACGAATAAAGTTGCTCGGTTTTTCTGTTTCGCTCATTGTTATTGTTGTTCTCTAGCTTCTATATAGGCCAAGGCCATATCAATACGACGCAATGTTGCTTCTTTTCCTACCAGAAAAAGTGTCTCATCAATCCCCGGTGTAGCAGCACGGCCTGAAACAGCAACGCGTAAAGGCTGTGCGACTTTGCCCATTTTCAGATCCAGACTCTCGGCGACATCATCGACTGCCTGTTTTAATCTTTCAGGCGACCAGTCATCCAACGCTTGCAAAGCTTCTTTTATCTTGAGCAAGGGTTCTTTAGCAACCGGGCGTAAATTCTTCTTGGCCGCATTCTCATCGAATGCATCATAGTCTTTATAAAAGAACTCACTGATCTCGGCCATCTCAACCAGCGTCTTGGCACGTTCCTGTTGCACCCTTGCAACCTCCACCAGATCAGGACCCGTTGCCGGATCAATGCCCCGGTTACCCATATGCGGACTCAGTAAATGCGCTATTCGATCCGGCTTGTCTTCCTTTATATAGTGCTGGTTTAACCAAAGCAATTTTTCGGTGTTAAAACTCGACGCCGCCTTATTCACATCTTTAATATCAAAGAGCTCAATCATTTCATCTATAGAAAAGATTTCCTGATCGCCGTGTGACCAGCCCAAACGAACCAGATAATTCAGCAACGCTTCCGGCAACACACCTTGATTGTGATATTCCATTACGCTCACAGCACCATGACGTTTGGAAAGGCGTGAACCATCATCACCCAAAATCATCGGCAAGTGCGCATAGACAGGCAGATCCTTGCCGAGCGCACGCAGAATATTGATCTGGCGTGGTGTATTGTTAATGTGGTCATCACCACGGATTACATGGGTAATACCCATGTCAGCATCATCTACCACGACGGTAAGGTTATAGGTTGGTGAACCATCAGTACGACGAATAATCAGGTCATCCAGCTCTTCATTATTAAAGGCAACGTTACCACGCACCATGTCATCAAACACGACGGTGCCGGTTGGAGGATTCAGAAAACGGATTACATGCGGTTCATCGGGTGAAATAGCCTTACCACGACAATGACCATCATAGCGGGGCTTCACCTTGTTCTTCATCTGCTCTTCGCGTAGGGCATCCAGACGCTCCCTGGAGCAGTTACAGCGATAGGCCTTACCTTCGCCTAGAAGCTGGTCAATAATTTCATTATAACGATCAAAATGATGGGTCTGGTAAAACGGACCCTCGTCATATTCTAGTCCAAGCCAGGTCATGCCCTCAAGGATGGCGTTGATAGACTCCTCGGTCGAGCGCTCCAGGTCAGTGTCTTCAATACGCAGGACAAACTTACCCCCGTGCTTGCGTGCATACAGCCAAGAAAACAGTGCCGTGCGGGCACCACCTACGTGGAGATAACCGGTTGGACTCGGGGCAAAACGGGTTTTTATAGTCATTCTGTAATCATTGCCCTTCAGGGCTTCTGCTTTCACTAAAAGACCAGAATTTTAAAGCACTTGGGGGGAAAATGGCAGGTATTTTCTTGTCATAAAAAACGGCGACCGAAGTCGCCGTTTTATTAGATTAGCCTGTAATTTAATTATTTACGTCTAGCCAATCCTGCCAAACCAATCAAACCAGAACCAAACAACCAGATCGCCGCCGGAACAGGCACAGGTGAAGCTGAAAGGATTTGAGTATTCCATGCCTCTACATAAGGGATGCCTTGAAAATCAGCCCATTCCGCCCCAAAAATATTAATAGAAACATATGTGGCAGTATAATCATCTATACCATCACCATTAATGTCCCCCACATTGGCAACTGGTGTTCCATTCATGTTGCCAACAGAAAGATGAGAAACATTTCCTGTTGTAAAATTACCTGAAAAAGGCAGGTTTGCAGGAAAGGTGGGGATTCCTCCTAGACTGGCAAAACGTGTTGCCAAATTTAAAGTTGTCTCAGAAGCATTTGTTGTACCATTGGAACCTGAAAAATCTGTCATGTCTTGACAAAGATCACCCATAATAGTGCCGCCAATACAATCTACCTGGAAACTGGTAAAACCAATCTCTCCCCCAGCAACTGTCATACCAATTTCTCCAGAATTGCCATTGCCGTAATTGGCAGGTTCTATAATATGATCCCCTACAAGATCAAAAGCCCCGCCAGATAACAAATTAATATCATCCCACAACCCAAGAGACTGACCAACGCTTGGCAATTCATATGAAAATGAGGTGTTGTATGCGCCATCGATCCCCACATCTGATATTAATGGATAACCCAAAAATTCAGGCGTGCTATTGATTGTCAAAATATAACTTCCATCCGCAATCGCGACCGCCGATGCTGTTGAAACCCAACCTGACGCTGAAAATGCAGTCAGCACACCCAAACCTAATAATGTTTTATTAAATTTCATAACTCCCCTCCCTTTATATTTATACTTGATTACTACTAAAATAAATTTCCGTTTGTATTTTTTAATTTTTATATCGCGCTAGCCCCAACAAACCCACAAGACCAGAACCGAATAACCAGACTGCGGCTGGAACAGGAACGGGTGAAGCTGAAAGAATTTGGGTATTCCAAACCTCAATAATTGGAGTCCCGTTAAAATCTCCCCATTCAGGAGTAAATGCACCCGCTGATACAAATGTTGCGGTGTAATCATCTATTCCATCGCCATCCAAATCTCCTGCATTGGCAACGGGCGTTCCGTTAACAGTACCCGCAATGTTTGTCGATGAGCCGGTTGTGAATGTATTAAACCCCCACTGTTTATCTGTAAACACAGGAAAAACAGACATCGCAGCCTGACGCCCACTGAAATCAAGGCTGGTCTCACCAAAGGTTGTTGTACCACTTAGTATGGAAGCATCGTATGCATACTGGGCAATAGTTCCGCAACATGTATTCCCAATGGAATCCACCTGGAAACTGGTCACGCTAATGTTGCCACCTGACACAACTATCCCGATCTCTCCTGCATTACCATTGCCAGCAATAGTCGTATGACCAAACACATCGGAAAGTGCTTCATCAAACATCCCATTAGACGTCCCTGTTGCTGGAAGAAGACCAACAGTTAAAGAGGTGTTCCACGCTCCATCAGTGCCGACATCTGCCACTGTTGGATAGCCTAAATCAGAAAGGTCCGGTGAAATATTAATTACCAATGTATAACTTCCATCTGCAATCGCTACTGCAGATGCTGTTGTCATTGCCCCAGATAATGCAAGCAAACCCGCAACACCTAAAACCACTCCGGTTTTCTTTTCCATCTTCCTGCTCCCCACATTAGTTTATTATCAATAACTGATAACACATTTAGCCCAAGTCCAAATCAGTCTATCAAAGATTTATTCATATATGTATGTTTTTTTGATTGCGCAAAATAAAAAAACAGTCATAGCTGTTTTCTAAACAACAAAAAGCCCTTCAAGGAACAGTGTTCTCTATTCCTTGAAGGGCTTTATTTTTTATTAGCTTTTTATTTCAAAATCAGAATGGCTATATTCGATACCTGGCTAACAATAATTATTTTTATGCTTTGCGGCGACGAGCAATACCGGCAAGACCTAACAGACCTGAACCAAACAACCATAAAGCGGCTGGTACGGGTACCGCAGATACAATCTCAACATTCCATACTTCAAAATATGGCATAGGATAAACATCCCCCCACTCAGGTCCAAACTCACCTGCCGACTTGAATACTGCCGTATAATCATCGACACCATCACCATTAATATCACCAACATTAGCCACCGCTACACCTGTATCCGAACCAATTAAATTGCTCGCGGTAGTACCGGTAGTAAAAGGTGCATAATCCCATTTTTTATCTGTTATTCCATATGCACTCATTGATGCTACACGACCAGTTAAATCAAAACTTGTAGTGGATGCATTAGTAATCCCGCTCATCATGCTTGTATCATTCGTGCTCTGAGAAAAATCACCTCCAGCTGTATCTAAAACAGGATCTACCTGAAAACTGGTAAATGAGATGGTACCACCTGAAATAGTGAGACCAAGTTTGCCTGCCACACCATCACATGCGATATCTCCCGGCAAACAAATACCAACTTCCGCTTCTGTAAAATAATTTGAACCTGAACTTCCTGGAAGCGCATTAAAGGCAATCTGGCTATCGTTACTCGTATAATCAGGTAAAACCGGCAAACCTGGTGGCAGCACATAAGGCAGAATGTTCATTTGATAATTGCCATCAGCAATGGCCACTGCTGATGCGGTTGTTGTGATTGCCGAACTTGTAAATATGGAAAGTGCTATTAATCCTGTAATCCAGTTTTTCATTTAAAGCTCTCCTTATATTGCATCCAAAACCTATAATTCATCAAGCCCAAACCAGAATTATTATTTTTATTTATTATAAAAAACGGGGATACACATTAATGCGCATCCCCGTTCTATCCGTTTTAGTCTTTTAGTTCCACAAGAATCCTTACTTGTGATTGACTAC
Organism: Gammaproteobacteria bacterium; assembly: GCA_029882995.1. GTDB lineage: Bacteria > Pseudomonadota > Gammaproteobacteria > DAOVJZ01 > DAOVJZ01 > DAOVJZ01. The sequence goes on from JAOUJV010000004.1 coordinate 15,945, forward strand.
ATATTACTTACGCTTTGCGGCGACGAGCAATACCAGCCAGACCTACTAGACCAGAACCGAACAACCATACTGCAGCTGGAACTGGAACAGGTGAAGACATGATGTCAACTTTCAGTACTTCAACATAAGCAGCACCGTTGAAATCACCCCATTCTGCACCAACATTACCGCCTGAAACGAAAGTAGCAGTGTAGTCATCAAGGCCATCACCATTTACGTCACCAACGTTTGCAACAGCTGTACCGTTGTTAGTTACACCATTAGCAGTTGAAGCACCTGTGGTGAAGGTTCCATAATCCCAAGGATTATCAAACATTGGCATACCGCTGATTGCGCCCAAAAGACCAGTCAGAGTGAATGATGTTTCACCTGCAGTTGATGTACCAGACATCGCGCTTGTATCGCTTGCATACTTAATGAAAGTACCACCCGCTGTTGAATAAATAGCATCAAACTGTACGCTTGTGAATGCAATATCACCCATAGCATCAACAGTCATAGCAAGAGAGCCGGCCATACCGTCACCACCAATACCTACATTTATGCCTTGAACAGTAGTAGGACCAGTATCAGTCATGCGCTGTGAAACACCAGTTGTAGGTGTTGGGTCAAATGTGAAAGTTGAGTTCCAGTTACCATCTGTACCAGCATCAGCAATAGTACAAAGACCAAGGTAACAAGGTGTTTCTTGAATTTCCATTGAGTAACTACCTGTAGCGATTTGTACCGCTGAAGCAGATGTTGCAAGCGCAGCAGCACCGAATGCTGTTGCCAAAGATAAAGCTATTTTAGACTTCTTCATATATCTTACTCCTCCAAAATTTAACTTCTTTCATTATTTCTTGAATATATTCAAGAATCATCCAGGTTCATTTAGATACCCTAAACTCCCCCTAACTAAATGATCCACTAATCCTCATGAATTAGTACTTAACCTTTTAGCAAGACTCGTGCCATCAATGATTTTTTATCATTTTTCATAGGGTTATGATTGAGTATTGGTGAACTCAGTTTAAATTATCTCAAAAGTGTAAAATTTATTGACAAAATCAGGTTGTGAAACAGCACTTATATATTATTTGTCAATAAAAACAATAAGTTATGCAGGCCAGACTCTATAAATATATACGTCTATTGATTAACCTACTCTCTGCCTCAATGTCACAAAAATCAATTAATTCATTATTAATCAATACGTTACAAAAGGATTGGGTGTAAAAATTTCTGACACCTATATAAGTTTTTTATAATAAGCTTATCGTTATTTAAGCTATCGAGGTTGGTATTTTTCTCCCATATTATTCAGAGATTGTGGGAAACACAGAAAACTTAAAATAAATTTAGAGCATATTGATATTGTTCAGACAATATAAAGGTCTTGATTGGATTTCTTAGGGGGTAACGATATTAAACACGCCTTTTGCCATGCTTGCAAAAATCAGGTATCCAGTTACGTAGACAAATAATACATTGTATATTCATATTGGATTCTGCGATAATGCACGGCACTGCGGAGTTCTATAAAAACAATATTTTGCAATACATAATTTAACAGAAAAAAATAACTGGCTTTTAAGCTTCCACAGTAAAACAACAAATTTTTAGTCTGGGGTCTGTTCTCAAATCATACTGGGGACATTAAGGGGGAAATAAATATCATGAGATCCACTCATCGTTCTTATCTGACAAACATATTATTGTCATTCGTTTTGCTATTTACTGCATCTGTCCATGCATCAAATGGTATGTTTCAAATAGGCTTTGGCCATAAATCCAAATCTATGGGTGGCACAGCTGTTGCTCAAGCTCTGGATTCACTCGCTGCTGGTGCTAACCCAGCCGCCATGGTGCATGTTGGCAATCGTTATGATATCGGTGTCGAACTTTTCGTGCCTAAACGATCGGTTTATATGAAAGATGCGGCACCTGACGCTTTGACCACTGGCCCAAATAATGATCCAAGAAATGGAACATGGGATAGCCGTCATAATTTATTTCCAGTCCCTAACATGGGTTTTAATGTGATGTTGAGTGACAGACTGTCATTTGGTGCGTCAGTCATTGGGGCCGGGATGGGCACAGCATACGGTTACAACTTTTTTGACGTAGGTCCTGCGGAAGGCGATGAGAATAGTACTGTTGGTATAGAGCTATTTCAAGTGCAAATATTACCCACATTTGCATATAAATATAATGATACCCATTCTTTCGGCATTTCACCGATTTTTGGAATGCAACGATTCTCTGCTCGCGGACTGGGTGAGTTTGGAGATTTCTTTTTCTCGGAAACGCCTAGCCAAATGACTGATCGCGGTCAAGACTGGGCGTTTGGTTATGGTATTAAATTAGGCTGGCAAGGTCGATTTCTTGAAAATGATGCTTTGACTCTTGGAGCCACTGTAAATTCTGAAGTCTACATGGAAAAATTCAGAAAATACCAAGGGCTTATTGCAAATGGGGGTGAATTAAATATCCCTGCACATTATGCTATTGGTATTGCTTATAATGTAAATAAAAAATTCATGGCCACAATGGATGTACAAAGGGTTTTATATAGCACTGTCCCTGCCATTAGCAACCCACACCCTGGTAATAATTGTTGGGGGGGCACTGGTATTGGTGCCACATGTACCTTGGTGGCCCCAACAGGCGAGGACAGAATAGGTGGAGAAACAGGTTTAGGTTTTGGCTGGACCGATCAAACCATTTATAAGTTGGGATTTGCCTTCAAGGCAAATAGCAAGTGGACATATCGTTTCGGACTTAATTATGGAGAATCGCCTATTCCGGACCATCAAATCCTGTTTAATACCATTGCTCCTGCTGTAGTTGAAAAACACGTTACATTAGGCTTTACCTATACCCCTGACAAGGATACCGAGATTAACTTTATGTTTATGCATGCTTTAGAAAACCGACAGGAATGCCGGGCTACTGACAGGGATGATATCCCCGCTGATGTAGTGGCAGGCGGATTGGGCGCTGAGCTTGCTTATCTTCAAGCTAATCCAGGATGTAGAACTTATTTCACGCCTAACTCGTTTACCAATGGAGAATCAGGTTCTGTCGCCGCCGAGATGGTTCAATATTCAATGGGTATAAGCTACTCAAAGAAATTTAATTGGTAATATAATTTGTATATTCCTCGGCGAAAGCCGGGGAATATAATATTTTGCTACTGAATTGAATTCGACCCCTTCCGGATAAACTCCCAAACATGGGATACCCTCTGGCATTTTAAAATACTTACTTCTCACGAATAAATATTTACACCCATTATTGATTACAAAATAAATACGGATTTTTATGTATGTGTGTCTGGGAAGGAGTAATTGCTCAGAGGCTCCATACATTCAGGTTCTACTGCTGAAGCTCAGACAAAGCCTCTTTAGCATCCTTTATATTGGCAAACTTTCCGATTTCTATCGCTTTTTTCAGGTGTTTCTTTGCTAGTTCTGATTTTCCCAACTTGAAATAGGACATGCCTAAATGATAGCGAAATATGGCAACATCCGGCATCTTGCCAACGACAGGTGCTAATATTTTAACTGCCTCCTCATATTTACCCAGTTTATAGTTAACCCATCCAAACGTATCAATAAACATTGGATCTTTTGAAGAACCTAATCTTGAAGCCAACTTGAATGCGCGCTTTAAATTCTCATCGTCAACCCTGTGTTCAACCAACAATGATGCCAGATTATTTGTTGCCAGCACATTAGATGGCGCAACCTTCAGGATTTGCTCGTAATACCCTATTGCATTATCAAACTCCTGTTGCCCCTCATGTAGCATGGCCAAACGGTGCAAAAGACGAACATCTTTGGGTAAATGCTTGAGAGCCAGTTTATATGTGCTTATAGCGCCTTCAATATTGTTCTGTGCAATGCGCACATTTACCAGCTGTATATAGGCATCTGCAGTTTTGGGGGTCAATTTAACCTGCTTATCAAACTCCATCTCTGCTTTATTCAGTTTGTTTTGATTCTGGTAAAGCACTCCTAATAAACTGTGAGCGGTCGGGTGATTGGGGGACTCTTTAATAATGCCCTCAAGCTTCGCTTGAGCACCTGATATATCTTTGGCAGCAATATATGCACTTACTAATTGCGCAAGCAAATTTATGTTTTCTGATCGCGTGTAGGCTTCATTAAAAGCATCTATGGCAGATGTGTAATCCTTTTTTGCCAAAAAAACCATCCCCAAAAATCGATGGGCCATTTTTGTCTCAGGGTTGTTTTCTATTATCTTTCTTAATATGGCCTCAGCTTTAGGTGTATCTCCCGTTTTGAGTTGCAGATCTATAAGCTCAGCCAATAAATCTTTAGACTCGGGGTTGCGTTTAAAAGCCTCTTCAAATTCTGACTTTGCTCTGTTTTGTTTTTTTTGTGCTTTATAAATACGCCCCATTCTAAAATAAGGATCACTACTTTTCGGATCAACTTTTTTTAGCCTATTCAAAACCTGTATTGCTTGCGGAATTTTGTTATCCCTTGCCAGCATGCTTGACTTCATCGTCAAAGCATCAATATTATCAGGCTCAATTTTCAAAGCCTTATCAATATATTTGTATATATTTTCTTTTTCCCTTGTGACAATAAAATAGCGTGCCAGCCGCAATAATGCATCAACATTTTTTGGTGTAAGATCTGCAACCTTTATGAGGTTTTCATAAGCCAACTTCATCTCGTCTTCTGCAAGATATGCTTCCGCGATCAAATTTAACACATCAATTCTTTCTGGCTGCGTTTTTAATATTGTGCGAAAAGCTGCAATTGCTTCTGTATTATTTTTATTCTGCAATGCCATTTTACCTTTTAAAGTCAGCGCGTCATGATCGTTGGGGCTTTCATCAAGAACTTCGGATATAAGGCGGCTAGCTTCTTGGGCTTGAGAACGAGCCATATATATCCTGGCTGCCTCAATGCGCGCCTTGAGTCCGGCAGGACTAAACTTCCACTTCTCAATAACACCCTCAAAGAGGTCTAGAGCATTATCTTCACGGTTTTCTCTAGCATATACATTTGCCAATACAAATATTAATTTCGGCTCTTCTGGCAACTTTGAGATTGATAACTTTAATCTTTTAATTCCTTCTTCTCCCCCTTTATGAGTACCAATATAATCAGCCAAAACAAGATGCCTCTCTACATCTAGCGGTTCTGCTACGACCGCATCCTGCAACACCTTTATCGCCTCATCTTTTTTATCTATTTGAGTATAATGCTTTGATAAAATCACTCGGTAATCAAACACATCCGACTTTATCTCTATTACTTTTTCCAATGTTTTAATTGCGTTATCCATTTGATTATAACGCTGATAAAAATGCACTAACGCCAAACGAATTGAAATGTTTTCAGGGGATAATAAAACTCCTTTTTTCAATACCTGCTCTTCTTTTTTAACCAGTTTTTGCTGAGCATAAATCTCTGAAAGCAAAATCACGGCGTTTTCATTACCCCCTTTTGAAAGAACTTCCTCCAGAATTTTAATTGCTTCTTTTGTTTTTTCATTACGAAAATTGAAGGCAGCCTTCAGAACTAGTCCACCAACATAACTTGGATCTCGTTGAAGAATTTCATCCACCTGTTTTTGAACTTCTTTCAGGGTTTCTTTTGCCCTTTCAGCATCTCCGGCTTTTTTTTGCTCATCTGCAACTAAATAAAAATACCAGCCCAGGCTTTCACGCGTTTTCAGCAACCCTGGATCAAGTTCTAATGCGCTATTGTAACTGCCGAGCGCCTTTCCCCAATCCCGCTTATACTCAGCAATCTCACCCAGATAGTGATATGCCTCTGCAGTTTTGGGATCAATTTGTAATACATTTTTGAATTCAATTTGTGCTTTATCATAGTTTTCTTCGGCAAGGTACTGTTTCCCTTTTCCAAGATACTCCTTAACGGTCTTTTCCGTATTACCACAGGCGGAAACAACCAGCATTATTACTAAAACGAAGGATGTTCTCATTAATAAAGATTTAACTAAAACCATATTTTTGCCCACAATAGATTCTGGAGTGACTGCTTGTGCGTCAGAAGCATATTATATAGCACAATCATAGCAAATGAATGCGCTGGACCTGACACTAAAAGCAGGTATTTTAGACGAGTAGCGGGGGATTAATGAAGTGCTCGCATGTGGACTAAAGAACAACATAGCATGCCAACATTTTTATTTTAATCTACTGGACACACGACACACTTACTATTAATCCAGTCCACAGGTTATTTGTTTTTTGTTGTAAGTTGGCAAGATGTTCCCCCCTTACTGATAGTCGAGACAAGGACATATTTAATTAAAAAAGGGAGCTAATAAATTAGCTCCCTTTCTTTTCGCCTGGAAAAAACCAGTCTCGTCTTAGGCGGCTTTTCTTCTACCAGCCCACACAAGGCCTATCAAGCCCGAACCAAATAACCATACAGCTGCAGGCACAGGAACTGGAACTGGAGCAAGGCTAGTATACTGAACTTCATGCTCAGAAAAGTCTTCAGCTGTGAAGGTAACTATACGCTCACCATCCGCACGCATCATGAATCCTTTTCCACCGAAGCTGTTAACCTTCCAGACTGCACCTGGGGTGCCTTCTGGAACGACAGTTGCCAACCATTTCTTGGTTATGGGGTCACGAACCGGGTTACCAAATTCATCATAGGAATCGGCAGATAACCATACACCCAGAGGGATAACGTCTGCGCCTAAAAACGACACCCTATTATTATATGCATGATCCAATGCCGGGTTATCATTAACAATGACTTCACCATTTTCATCCAGTGGATTGGCTAAAGGGTTTGTGTTATTGATAGTAGCATGACCTTCAAAGGTGTCTCTTGTTAATCCATTCAGCTCAGTTTCCATGTAGTAACTTCCATAACTTCGCATAATAAGACCAGGAACAATCTGAGAGACGGGTTCAGCTGTACTTGCATCCCCATCGACATAATAAACATCAAAAACAACATCGAATGTTATTTGCCCTGCCATGATTGCTGTACCACTCGCATCATCAGCTAAAACTGAGCCACACCAGCCTTTACCATCAGAAATACCGTAAGGGCTGAAATTAATCGAAGTGTCGTAGACACCATCTTGCGGAAAAACTGAGGGAGGAAGCCCTGCATTAGCTCCATCACCATCATAAGAAAACATATCAACGAAGCCGAAATCCATACCAGACATGGGTACATGGTAATTACCGGCTTTATCAATCTGCATATTGTAAAAATGGCTCTCTGGCATGTCATACCCCCAATCACCAAACTTGATGATGCCATCCTGAGAGGCATTTCTATACAAATCAGGGGAGCCAAACTCGACCGATAAGTCGGTTCGTAGATCCTTGGTTAATCCATCTGCCGGCAACGTATGTACATTTTGCTCTTGCCCAATTCGGGTTGCATCAAATCCAGTGATACCAGTCACTGTGGAAGTCACTGCAAAATCATTAGCTCCAACCCCGTTTGGGCCTTTGTAACCCCAATCGTTAAATCTCAGGAAACTATTATTGACCGTTCCATAAGTCGCTTCATCATAATATTTATAATGATCTGTAGGTGTCGCAGCAAAAGCTGGCTGAGATATGGCACCTAGTAGTGCTACGGTAATTATTTTTCGATGATTCATTACTACTCCCCTCAAATCCTCAAAATTAAACAACTAGTTTGCAGATAATTATTTTTGTCTGCATGCTTAACAAGTAATAGTATTTCCCCATATATTCTCTAAAGATATAAGCAATATTTATACCAAATAATATTAATCCATAAAAAACAATATGTTACACCAAAAGAGATTTATTATAATCATTTGTTTTTAATCAATTGTAAAAAATATTGACGCCTCATACAAAACAAAAATCATACTTTCCTTTAAGTATCAATGAGTTAACAAATAATGGGGGTGTAAAATTTACTGACAGTCTTTTGAGAGAGCAAGCAGACTATAATCTGATTGTCACATCCTGAATTTTTCTTTTACCACCCGTTATTCAACTGAATAGTCTGACTTATTTCAAATCATTATAAGCTTTAATCGCTTCATCTTTCTCACTATATTTCTGCTCAGACTCTACCGCCAACTTCAGATGTTTTTTAGCCAAGTCTTTCTCGCCCATTTTTTTATATATAGCACCGATATGATATTGGAATATCGGAATATCCGGAGACTTCTCGATAACTTTTTTCATATATGAAAGCGCATCATCATTATTCCCCGCTTTATAATAAACCCAGGCCAATGTATCCAGATAAACTGCTTCTTTGCTGTCTTTTAATTTTGTTGCCAAAGACAAAGCTTCATTAATATCAGTATCAGACAATAGAACTGCAAGGTTATTAACAATAGTTAACATATCTGGATTTGACTCGAGTATTTCTCTATAGGTTTGTATAGCATTTTTTGTTTTTCCATTTTTCTCATATAACGTAGCAAGCTGGAATTTTAATGTTTTCTTATTGGTTACTTTTTCTATCCCATTTGCCAGTGCCTTTTCAGCCATATCTGACTGTCCTGTTAACACATATATTTGTGACAAGCGGGAATGCAAAATCTCTATATCATCAGATATAGACAATGCCTTATTAATCGTTTTCTTTGCTGCATCATAATTTTTTTCCACTATATATACTTGCGACAATAATTCTAAAGGCACAGGGTTATCTGGAAACTGACTAATTACTTTATTAATCCTGGCAACTGCTTTCCCTGGCTCTTTGTTTGATACATAGATTCTTACTATTTGCTTAAGGAAAGTTAGTTTGTCTTTTGTTTTATCGTAGCCCAGTTCAAACTCAGCGATAGCTTTTTCATATTTCTTCTGCCCTAAATAAAGCCCAGCAAGCTGTTCATACCCGGTAGGTTTTTCCGGGTAATACTCCTTGATTTTTTCCAATAAGGACTCCACCTCTCCAAACTCCTGTTTTGACGCCAGAATCCTGGCCTTGAGCAACAACGCATCAAGCTCCTTTGAATCAAGTTCAAGCGCTATATCTATTTCTTTTAAACCTTTCTCAACATCCTTTTCAGACAAATAGCTTTGTGCCAACAACACATGTGCCTTGGCATTTTTGGGGTTCAAGTCAACCGCTCTTTGAATGGTTTCCTTTACGAGTTGAAAATCTTTATTTATTGCATGCGCCTGCGCCAATAACACATACACATCAATTGCTCCAGGCTGTTCTTTTAAATAAGTCCTTAATGAATTGACAGCTGTCACAGCATCATTTTTGCTTAACGCGATTTTTCCTTTCGTTAAGTGTGCGCCGAGATCCTGCGGACTCTCTGATAATATTTCGCCAATATATTTTTCTGCCTTATCAATATCCCCTTTGCCCATATGAATGACTGCAAGCAAATTCATTGCAGCAAGACCATCTGGTGAATACTTATCCCCTTCCAAGATGGATGAATAAGTATTGATCGCCTTATCATTTTGCCCGACTTTCTCATAAAGCCTGCCTAAAACAAGCCTCAACTTATCTCTGTATTTATGTGTTTCAATTGAGCCAATAAGAAACTCTTCCGCCTCCTTTACACTCTTTTTTGTGGCTAGAAATTCTGCATAAGCATAGTATCTTTCTGTTTCATCAGGTTCTGCATCAATAGCATCACGTAATATCCTTACCGCCTTATCCAAACTATTCGTGCTGGCATAAAATTTTGCCACATTAACAATGTATTGATATTCTCCTTCCTTGATATTCATAATCTCAAGGAGAGTTTTTTCAGCATCATCCAATTCATTTCTGGAAATGTATATTTTTGCCAACAATCCATGCAATTTAATATTTTTAGGATTGGCTTTTGCAGCTGATTTTAAAACATTTATAGCCTCGCCACTATTTTCAAGCCTTAAATATATGCTGGCAAGCATTGCTGCTGCCTCATCAAACTCGGGCTGTTCATTAATAATATCTCTGAGTAAGTTTTCTGCTTCTTTATCCTTTTTTTGCCTGCTGAATATAGTAGCCTCAAGAAACCTTACTTTATAATGCTCCCTGTTTTTCTCTTTTATCTGTGCCAATATTTCTTTTGCTTTATCCTCTTTCTGCTGCAGAAGATAAAAACCACCTAATTTAACTGAAGCATCAATGTTTTCAGGATCAAGTTCAACTGCTTTGGAATAATTGCCAAATGCCTTACTCCAATTCTGCCCCCTTTCTTCAATGACCCCTACGAGATAATATGCCTTTGAGAATTTAGGATCTATTTGAAGAACATTTTTCAACTCGATTTTTGCCTTTTCATAATTCTCCTCCTCCATGTACTGCTCAGCTTTCTCATAATACTTTTGTTTTCGCTCTTCCTTTCCGCCACATGATGCAAGCATTGCAATCAATACAATTAATAAAAAACGACCCATAATATTTTGTACACACATACCAGTATCTCCTGATGTCAGCCAAACAAGACAGACATACCTTTATAAATTAATATCCCGTGAGTAATAATAATCGAAACGCCTATTTCACTAATAAGTTTTCGTGATTTATTTAAAATAATTTCGCTGGCATAAAATACGATCAATAATTTTACCAGCAAAACAGCGTATTCATGCATTGCCTCTTCGAGGTTCAGAATTATAGCAGAAACCCCTATGGCAGCGACCATAAGATAGTCCATTGGCGTCGTCCTGAAACCATCTTCTCCACTATATTTGATCACCAGCCCCACACATAGGGCAATCATCCCAAATAGAGCCATATCGAGGGTCTCTGTAGAATTGAGTATATTGATTAAATATTTGTCCTCAAAATAAATAACAAATGCGGCTGTAACATAAACAATTACTTTATAGATTGCATTAGCAAGGGGTTTCTGCTTTATAGTCAGGGCAACCCCAAACAAACACAACAACAAAACTGATGTTATTGATATGTCAGGTGTAACGTTTTTCGCAGAAAGGCTGGATAAAATAAATACAAAAGGTATCGCTAAATTAAGTAACCGATAGGGTACAGTGGACAGCGCCTTATGCTGGCTTACCAGACCTATGATTTTCGACAATACTCCATCTGCACTTGTTTTATGCGCATGCCACCCTCTGCGTTCAGATACAAGGAGAAAAGCAAATAATGAACCACATACAAGAACATACAATCCAGAGATCAAATAATCTGACTCATATATTAAAAAGACACCACATGTAACAAGGAAGATTTGTATTAAATAGATAATAACTACTGATTCCTGGTGATGAAAACCCAGCTCCAGCAACCGATGATGTATATGATTTTTTGATGCTTTAAACCAATTCATCTTATGGTATATGCGTTGTGCAAACACGGCCAGAATATCAACCACCGGCAAACCCAATAACAACAATGGTATAGCAGCACTTAATGCTGGATTAACACTTTGAGTTAACATCACAACTATTGCGCCAAGCGTGAATCCAAGAAACTGGCTTCCACCATCGCCCATAAAGACAATTGCAGGATGCGTATTAAATCTTAAAAATCCAAATATACCACCCAAGGCAGCCAGAACGATTATTGTTGCCGGATGATCACCCGTTTGAAAAATCAAATATGCTATCGCAATAAAACTGGTAAGAGAAAGTCCACCTGCCAAACCATCCAGACCATCAGAATGATTCGTCGCATTCATCATGCCCATTAAGGCAAAGACAGTAAAAGGCTTCCCTATGTCCTCAGACAGGTGCTCAACTCCCATAAAGGGGAAGTGATAAACATACAGATCCCCATAATAGACCAGTGTTATAGCAGCAATAAACTGGCCTATAAATTTTGTATAGTGCCCAAGCTCCTTAATATCATCCAATACACCAAATGCGAGCAAAACAAGGCATCCAATAATATAAGCGATATAAACATCTTCAAAAGGCAACCATAAGATCGCTGGAAGCATTGCTCCCAGAACAATGCCCACTCCCCCAACCCGAGGAATAGGCTTCACATGCACCTTTCTCTCTTCGGGTATATCGATCATACCTATTCTGGGGGCAAGACGTATCATTATGGGGATGATCACCATACACAATGCCATGCTCAACAAGAATGAGAACAAATATGTCATTAATCAGCAACTTTAGTCTGGAATATAATCATGAAGTTGTGGATAAGAGGCTTTGATAAAATCTATTATTCTTTTATCGGCCAAGTCGACATCTTCACCAGGGTTCACCAGGGTTGTTATCCTTACAAGAGCTCCATCAGTACGATTTAGAGTTAACGCATCCGAAAACAAATACCATTTGACAAGATATTCATTAGTCATACTTCGACCACGCTGCTGAAACCAGTAATAGGCAACTTGCTTATAATCACCTTTTATTATGACAAGCCTGTTTATATTTAAAGCATTCCCATCGACAGTAATGCCATCAAGTTTTTTCTGGCTAAGATCTTTTATGCGCCATCCTCCACCCGGGATGCATGCCCGTGGTGAGTGAATAGATTCACCAGTCTTTTGTGATTGATAGTATGCTGAATAAAAATTAATTGTTTTATTATTACTATTCACATAATCAGCCATAATATAATCATCTAATTTCAACGAATCCAGATAGATTTGTTCTAGTCTGTCTTTTTTACCTTTCCATTCACCAATGGTTGTTGGGAAATCATCAAAAGTTACCCGGTCCGGATAATTTTCCTCTCGAGTATCTAGCGCTATTATTCCTGCAAAAGAAATAGTAAGAAGAATGATAACAACAGAAAATGAAGTTGGTATATTTCTATGTCTGATTGATGCACTTTCTGGCGTATGTGCTGGCAAATCGACCACAAAAGCATCCTGAAAAGAATCGATACGATCACGACCAATTTTTGACAACGCCCACATTTCGAGCATCAATATAGCCATACATGCCATGAAGATTACCCAGCCCTCAAAATCATGCAAAAAACCCTCCGCCTGTGATTGCCCCCAATATTCAACTAAAACACCAATAACACCTATACGAAAACTATTCATAAAAATAGTAATAGGAATGCTAGACAAGACCAGAATGATTTTTTTCCAGGTTGCCCCCTTGAAAAAATATGCGGCTATAAAAGAAAGGCTCACTAATGGAAATAGATATCGCAGACCATTACATGCCTCAACAACCTGTAGTTTGAATGAGCCTAAATCAATCACATTACCTTCAAGGTAAACACTTATATCAAACAGGCGGATTACTGCTACGCCTATAGAAGAAGAGATTAATTGCAATTCAGATGATAAGTTTGCAAAAATAAAATACGGAATTGGGACCATAAATGCCAGAAAACATAACGGAACCAATACCAACTTAAGTCCTTGCCAACCCATCAAAGACAAAAACGTTCCAATAATAACTATTAATAAAGCATATTGAATAATAGTGACAATTACACTAAACGTACCAAGATAGAGCAGAACAATACCCATTACTACTAACAATAAACCGACCCATGAGCCACTGAAGGAAACCCTTTCAATCTGATCTTTTTTCTGCCAAATAAGAAATAAGGTAAGGAATGGAATCATATACCCATAGCTATATTCCTCCTGAGTATCCCAGGAGCGTATCATAGCCTCTATACCCGTATAAAATGAACCAACCATGACGGCAATAGCCACAATAATACAAACCCACAGGAGGCTACTAACTCTCCATACAAGATCATGTATTGCATTTACATCTTTCACTATATCTATCCTATCTACTTGGCATTTATAACAAATGCCAGCCATTCTAGTCGAATACCCAGAATACTCAAAGTAGTCATTAATCTATTCTATGAAGCATGAATTAACACGATGATAGACGTCATATATAATTTCGTTTAAAATCAATTAGTAATGAGCGATCACTGACTATACGTATATGAATATACTTTCAATTAACAAATTTTACTGGTTAAAAGGCGGTAGCGAGACTGTCTATTTTGGTGAGAAAAATCTTTTGGAAAAGCACGGCCATACAGTCATCCCTTTTTCCATGCAAGATAAGAGTAATTTTCCATCAGAATACTCTAAATTTTTTGTTAGAAATATAGATTATGAAAATGCTGGTTTAAGGGAAAAAATTATCTCTGCCGGAAGAATTATCTATTCTTTTGAAGCTCGAAAAAAAATGACCGAGCTACTCCAGAATGTGCAAATTGATATTGCTCATTTCCATATATTCCAGCATCAAATTTCACCGTCTGTTTTTGACCCACTTCGTAAGGCGGGCATCCCTATTGTTTTATCATTACACGATTTAAAACCGATATGTCCTAATTATAAAATGTATACCCAAGGCCATATTTGTGAAAAATGTATGGGTGGGAAATTCTATAATTGCACCTTAAATAAATGTACGAAAAATTCTACTGGAAAGAGTCTTGTTAATACCATAGAAATGTATTTTCACCATATCGCTGGTTATTACGATATGGTTGATCGTTTTATCGCAATTAGTTCATTCCATAAACAAAAAATGATTGAGTTTGGTTTTCCATCTGAAAAATTTTCATACATACCTAATTTCATTGATCTTCAAGAATATCCTGTTCCCAATTTAGATAAAGAATATATATTATACTTTGGCCGTCTCTCTGATGACAAAGGGCTTGATACATTACTTGAAGCATCTACACATAGAAAAGATATTCCACTTGTGATTGCAGGGACCGGACCTCATGAAAAACACCTGAAACAAAAAGCACAGGATCTAGGTTTGTCTAACGTGAAATTTGTTGGATACAAAAGTGGGGGAGAACTAACTAACTTGATTGGGAATACCAGCTTTACAATATTACCATCAGAATTATATGAAAATTGCCCTATGACAATACTGGAATCAATGGCAATGGGAAAGCCAGTAATTGGAGCTCGCCTGGGAGGAATACCAGAATTAATTAATGAGGGAATAGATGGTTATACCTTTGAAAAAGGTAATTCTGAAGAACTTGCCAGGAAAATTGAATACCTGTGGTCCAACAAAGAAAAGCGAATTGAACTAGGACAAGCTGGCAGAAAAAAAATTGAAGAAAGACATACTCCTGAACATCATTATGACTTACTTATGAAAACATATTCCAATGTTATCTCTGCAAAAAACAATTAATCTACCCCTGTTTTTTCACCAAAAAACTTTCAGCATTATTAGGTAATTGAGGGTCAATACCAAACAAACCGAGAATTGTGGCATACATATTGGTAATCTTGCATTTGGAACTAGCAAGCTCCCAACGCTCTACATTATTAACAAAGAAGACACCATTTGCTTTATGCCCTCCACTTACTTTCTTATGGGTTGGGTTTACTGTCACCAAATCAGTGTGTAGCGAAAATCCAGTTCCTAATTGAGGAACCATTTCATAGAGAATATCCGGATATCGATCTATATGGCGACCTGAATACAATGCCTCTCTTGGTTTTAACCACTTAAATATTTTTTTCCCTTCATGGCACAATTCGCTTAATTCAGAAATTAATTTTTCTCTAACTAATTCATAATTATCAACGCGTTCTTTATTAATGCAGATACCACCAAAAGGATTAGTTCCTGCAAAATCTGATGCATACGCGATACTCTCTGAATAACTTGTAATATGGCTTCCCTTCTTTAACGCCTTTGCATTAGGAACCAACTTAGCAACTTTACTAATATAATCCTCAAGGTCATGGTCATTCATAAATTTTAATACTTTGTTTTTCAACTTCTCCAACAATACTTTTCTGGAAAATTTTTTCCCTTTTGAAGCACTAACAAGATAATCATTCCTCATGAGATATTCATTTATATTAAAACAATGTGTGCAACGCATACCATGCCCATGATCACTCATAACTAACAATGTATCGTCCGGCTCCAGCTCCTGTATGAAATCACCAACAACAGAATCTACCAGTTTGAAAAATTCTTCTAGCCCACCTTCAACATTGGTTTTTCCTGGGTATGTCGGATCAGATTGATCACAATATCTCCATAGATGATGCTGTATACGATCAGAGGTTAGAAAGGTTTGAAAAAACAATCCCGGTTTTTGAGAGCGCAACATTTTTAAACCAAATTCTGCCTGCTCACGGGTGTCACTCAATGTGTTATGGTAAAAGCTCTCTATGTTTGATCTATTAGGTAATCCAACGATCCCCCCTAAACTTCCAGGAACTTTGATCCCTTCCGTACGTGTGCTATCAGAAACTTGAATACTGCCATCTATAAAAACTGGCCCACTGATCATAACTCCTTTTACTGGCCAAACTGGATACGCCATGAAAGGATTAATAATGCAGACTTCAGATTCGGATTCATTACTAACTCTGTCCCAAAATGTTTTAGTATGAAAAACCGAAGTATCAACTTCATCAATATCATCACCTGGCAATAAATAATTAACATGATCCAATACTCCGTGTTCAGAGGGGTCAAGACCAGTATAAGTAGTGATCCATGATGGTATTGAATCTGCAGGGAATACAGAAAGCAACGGTAAAAAACCACCCGGCTTTGCCAGTTTCTCAAGATGAGGCATTAACCCCCTATCGATCATATCTCTTGTAAGATCATAATCCATTCCATCAAAACCAAGAATAACTACACGCCCTTTTTCTATACTATCACTCATATCCCACACCAAGTTTATCTGTTAACCATTTACATATCGTATTATTTATTTCTTCAATACTTTTAGTACCATCAACGTGCAGTATCTCATCTGAAATCCTGCATTTTCCATAAAACCCTTCTCTCTGCTTTAAATAGGATAAAGAAGTACCATCCATTTTTCTCTCATAACCCACTTTTGCAGGCAGGTCGATAATAATAGCATAGTCAGATTGATCCATTTTAGATATACATGTTCGCTTTAATCTTTCTTTTAATACCTCAGGATCAACCCCAAGATTTATTGCCTGATCAACTGTAAAGTCAAATAAATATCTATCCATAACTACATAATCTGACTTCCATGTATATCTGGCTTTTTTAAATGCCCTATAATAATCTTGAGTTGCATAAACAAGCCAAATCCTCTTTACAAAGGAGTTTGACAGTATTTTCTTTTTCAGGTTATCCCACATCATTTGTCCTGCATCTTCTCGCACAGACAATTTATCATTATTTACAAGCTCTCCTTTTTTGGTAGCAAGCAAATCTCGAATAGCTCTTATCGCGGATATTACTGATGGCTCCCATCTCAACCATTGATATTCAGCTGACAAACCATTACTTCTTAACCAGTCAACAACACGTTTTGACTGTGTGGTTTTTCCGCAACCATCTATGCCTGAAATATATATAATTTTCATCGAGGATATATGCCAATAAGTTGTTCTACCGTCGCCTGCCATGTGAAAGGCTCTGTTTTTTTTCTATTGTTGCATATCCCAACAAACTCCTGATTCAGCTCTTGCAACATTTCATCTACTGAATCTACATATCTAAAATATGGATCTTCATCAAATATCTCTGGCAACAAACCAAACCTTGTTGTGATTACTGGAAGATTAGCCGCCATCGCTTCAAATATTGACAAAGGTGTTTCCATGGCAGCATCTTTCTTCAAGATAGGAAAGCAATAACAGTCAGCAAGTTGATATAACTCCTGTATTTCATCTATTGACTCTCTGTAAATAATAACCCCCGCATTCCTTAAATCATCAAACACATTGTCATCTTGTTCTGTGGTGGTACTACCAATCAACACAACTTGTATGTCGCTAACATGCTGCTGAATCTGCTTTAACCAACCAACATTGCGAGACTCCCTTACATGTCCAACATGCAAAACAACACGTTTATCTTTTGGAATAGAATATTTAACACGAAGCTCTTTTTTATTTCCGGTTGGTGCAAAACGTTTTCTGTCAATCCCAGATATTATAACTGATGATCGTACCCCGAGATTTGCAAGATCATTTACCATAGGACTAGACATGGAAAAAACTCTGGCTAATTTCATTTTTCTAGCTAAATATTGTTGCCAACCAGAAAGCTCCCTTCTCTGAACATCAATAATTGACAATGTGCTCCCATATGTTATGGATAATACCCATGCCTTCACCCATGCAGTAAAAGTAAGCGCTCCTTTAGGGACAAAAACAATCCGTTCAGCACTAAACCCAGCAATCAAAAAAATTCTTGGTAACAATAGAATACTGTTTAAGATGCGGGGTAGTATCTTGATATCTCTTACTAAAGAAACATTGTGATTTTCACATAGCGTCTTATGTACCATATACGCAAAATTTTTAACCCCTTCATCAAATGGGGCAGAAAAATCTTCATATATAAATACTATATTCATTGATTAGTAATGCTAAATATTTTCCGCTACTATTATCGAGTGGCAGCTAAAATCACACTATGATTAACCAAGTCATTGTGTGCACACTTGAATTTCCCAGGAAGAACAGGAAGAACACGCCCCACGTATGAATTATCAAGAACTCTTCGAGGTATAATTTTTACATTCCTCCATCCTAAATCCTCAAGAATAGTTTTATACTCAGAAGGCAACATTCGATTTGGTGAACCACGAAACTTTGTCAAATTGTAGTACCATGATGAATATCTATATATATTCAGTGGATCTACATCTCTTAACCAACGAGTGTGTGTAGATAGATCAATTTCAGCTAATAATACTGCACCTGGTTTAACCACCTCCGTCATCTGCTCAAAGGTTTTTGGTATGTCATCAAAATGCTCAAAAGCAGCCTGACTAAACACCAAGTCGACACCTTCTTCCTTAAAATTTCCCAGATTGAACTCTGGATCGCAAACGTAATTTATTTTGTCGTTTTTTCCACTGCTTGTTAAGCTTAGCTGCTCACGCAAAACATCAATTGAAATATTTGAAATTTTGTTTTTTTCAATTCTTTCAAGCAACGCCTCATAAAATTTATCTTCCACATTTTCAACAAGATTATGGACATCAAGAGCGCAGTATTTTCTTACTCCTAAGGCAACAAGAATTGTTCCTATCCCCAAATCAGCTCCAGGCCCCAACTCCATAACAGTCCGTTCCTCTAATGAAACTGATTCTCCTACATAACTATTTAGATAATATCGCCATGAATTAACAACTGAAAAATCATATTCAATAGCCTTGTTTACATCATCAATAGAGAACGTACGCGGAGTAACGTAACCTTGAAAATCGTGACGTAATTTATTAAGCAACATAAAAATACCGCCAGCAGCCCAGTATTGCCAATTCGCACGAACAGGCATATTTAATGTCTCAGTATCAACAGGTATAATTTTATTACTAGTCATATTAGCCCATTAGTTTAAAATAAGAAGAAAATGTTTGTTTTGCGACCAAATCCCAATTATATTTTTTCTTGATTAAATCAGAATATTCAGGAAGCGTATTACTTTCCAGCTTGGAGATTAGTTTGCCCCTTAATTGTTGAACGTTACCAACTTCAAAATAATCATCATCTTCCAGCTCGACTTCCTTATTTGCAGGAATATTGCTTACTAAAACAGGGAGATTGTAACTCATCGCCTCTAATAGCGCTATCGGCAAACCTTCATGATAAGAAGGCATAACAAAGAGTCGAGCATGACTAAATATCTGTTGCAACTTCTGCCCTTTAATAAAGCCTGTAAGCACCACATTACCCTCTCTTGCTTGTTTTTTTAATGAAAGACTGTAGGTTGATTCGTGATCCGCATCACCAACCAACACCAACTTAACATCTGAAGAAAGCAATCCTTTATATGCATCAACAAGATCATGAAACCCTTTTTCTTCTACAAATCTTCCTACTGCAATCATGTAGTTATCAGGCTCCAGCCCTAATGAGTTTATGTAGTCATCATTATCATTTTTGATTGCCGGGTTAACTCCATTATGAATAAGGATGTAATTATTGCGACCATATTTTACTTCCAATATTTTCCCTATTACTTTTGAAATAACAATTACACTATTCGCAAATTTTGCACCTGCATACTCACCACAAAGCAAAATTAATTTCGCAATATGCCCCCATTTATGACGGTCATAATCAGGCCCATGATGGGTCATTATCACCCTTAGCCCAAGCAATCGAGCAAAGGGAATTAATAAGGAAGGGCCAATAGCATGGATATGTAGAATATCCGGTGATTTTAATCTGGCATACAGAATACCAAGAAAGGTATGAATAATTGCCTCTATAGACTTTTTTCTAGGTGCATATATATGTTTTAGTTTAACCCCAGCATATTCAGATTTTCTATCTTCTTTTAAGATATAGGGAGTTCGAGTAATCACAGTCACATCACAACCCTGTTTGACAAGTCTAGGGTAAAGTTCTTGGCAATGTGTCTCCACACCTCCTTGTACATCAGGTATTCCTCTTGTGCCAAGGACGATAATTTTAATCACGGCATTAACTTTATACAGTAAAATGGTTAGCTTTATTTTTCATCAAACCCAATATTTAAATCAGATGCGTTATCCTCTCGTAAATCACCCTGCTGAGGGTCTTGCCCCACATCATATCGTGGAATTTCTTCAATACAAATTGGGCGTCCCAACATGCTTTTTATTTTGTTCTTGGCTACCCATTTAACTGGATGTTTAATATATTTTTTCATTACTGGAGCTGCGGTACCAACCATCCAGCAATTTTTTGGGCACTTTCTAACTTTTTCACGAACCTGATTTGCCTTATCACTAAACCAAATTTCTTCAAAACTATTTGCATTATGGATATTACCCATACTTTCTTTCCAATACCTTTCTTCAAGGCCATTACAAGGATACACATCCCCATATGGCTCAATAAAGAAATTTGCTGTCCCAGCTTCGCAGGGAAGCATACGCTTTCCATTTTTGATATAGTTAATCAATCCCAAATTAAAGAACGCCCTAAACCAACTTTTGGGAGAATTCTCTTTCATTAATCTTTCAATTAATTCATGAAAGTTACCAACCACCTCGTCCTGGTTAGTAATAACATTATCATCTTTATGAAAGTAATATGAATTATGAAATGCTGCTGTCGCAAATTCCATCCCAAGCTCTTGTGATAAAGCATGCAATTGAAGCATATCAGCAGAGTTCTTGTTAGATACAGTAATACCAAACCCTATATCTTTAACGCCCATCTCTTTTAATGTTAAAAGCACTTTTAATGCTCTATCAAACCCACCATTACGTCCTCTGAGAAAATCATTTTTCTGTGATAACCCCTCGATACTTACACGAATGCCAATATCAGGAAACCTTTCTGCCATCTTGATTATGCGTTCAACATGCCAGCCTGAAGTTGATATCACAATTCTAGATGCCTTTGTATAAGCAACTTCAACAATCTCTTCCAGATCTCTACGAAGAAATGGCTCACCTCCTGTAACATTAACAAACTTAAGGTTTGGCAAAATCTCCAAATCTTTTGCAGTAATCTCACTTTTACGATCGCTGGGGTTTTCCCAAATATCACACATCTTACAACGCATCTGACATCTGTATGTTGTAATAATTGATACATCTGTGGGCATTAATGATTGATCAAATTCCGACATAAAAACTCCTCAATTATTACCACTTTGCATTGTTGACTTTATCTTTAAAGTACCGCATTCACTTATTGTAATAATTAACTTTCTATATCTGCATTAATTGCCTGAATATCATCGCGATTAATTAATATTGTATTATCACTATCTATATTCATATTTTTCAGCTTTTTACACACTGCCTCTTCAATTTTTGAACGCCCAGTCATAAAAGCAAATAATGGATCACAATAATCAGCATCAAAAAATTCTGACAATACACCGTATGAGACAGAGCAGTGGATAGTAACACCATTCACTATAGCCTCAAAATGAACAACTTCTTCTGAATCATCTTCTTCCTCTAAAGGTGGGAATATTACTTTAGACATCTATTACTCCTTACAAATAATAATATATCGTAGCTTCTTACTGCCAACTAAGGCAATACTATCAAGAGTAACCTAGCTAGCTATTCTGGCAAAACAAGTATTGGAATTTGATTCCCATATAATCTGTCTATCAATTGCTAATATTGATTATTTTTTCATAGTTATCTGCCATATGTTCTGAGGAAAATCTTTCTTCCACTATCCTTTTAGCATTCAGTGCCATGGATTCTCTCAGGCGATCATCCATCAATTTAGCCAAACAATTAACTAAACTATCGACATCACCCGGTGGGTATGTAAATCCATTTATGCCTTCATCCACCATTTCTCTTGCGCCAGCCAAATCTGACAGAATGACTGGCAAACCCATTGACATTGCCTCTAATGCTGCATTGGAAAATGTTTCTACAGCCCTTGAAGTTAATACAAACACATCCATAGCTGCAAGTGCAGGACGCACATCCTCCATCATCCCGGAAAAAACAACACGATCTTCAATTCCACTTTCTTTTACTATTGTTTTTATTTCTTCCTGCGTCCCGCCATCTCCTACCAAAACAACACTAATATTATTGCCAGCATCCATTATTCTTTTAACAGCCTCAATCAAATCAGGGTGTGCCTTTTCAACACGAAACTGCGCAACCATTCCAACTACCAAGCTATCTTCGGGCAAGCCTAGAGTTTTTTTTGCATGAGATGATTTTGAAAAAAGACCTTGTTTAGTAAACTTTTCAATATCAACCCCGTTATGAATAACAATATAATTTCCATTACCTAAAGGATACTTGCGCATCCATTCTTGCATTTGATTAACACTTCCAAAAACAAACCCGTTGAGCCGCCTAATAACCGGGATATAAACAAGCATTTTCAATCTTTCATAAATGTTTCTAAAAACAGAGACATTAGATGAGCCATATACTCGAATACTTTTAATATTCCTGGTTGACAAATAAGCATAAAGCATTGGGTATAAATTCACCGCCCATATGACATCAATCTTATTATGCTCAATATACTCTTTAATTATTCTTAAAGAGTTTCGATCCACTTTGCTTTTCCTTTGCAAATTAACTATGTTAATAATTGGATTTATAGTATTAGCAATATCATAATTCAGGTTAAGAAATGCCAAATGTACCTGATATCCTCTTTTGGCAAGCAAATTGGCTGCAACAATCGTCTTGCGCTCTGAACCGCCAACACCAAGGTTATCCAGCAGGAAAAGGCAATTAATTTTCTTTCCCTTTTTAACCATTATATCCACGCTAATATCAATTTTAAATTTATGTGAAATGTATTATGTTTGAGTAAATTAATTTACTCCATCATCCACGCTTCTTAATATTTCTTTAATTCTTCTTTGTTTGTCTGTGGTTGTAATTCTAACACCTTTATTCTTCGCTTTAATCTTATAATCTTCAATATCACCCAAAACTCTAGCAGGAACTCCCGCTGCGACAACCTCTGCAGGTATATTTCTTGTGACGAGAGAACCCGCTCCAATTACAGTATTTGGACCAATCTCTACCCCGGGCAAGATAACTGTATTTATTCCAATAAATGTATTGTCTCGTATATCTATCCTTCCAAACAAATTAATGCCAGGCATCTCATCCCTAAAAATCCCAACACCACCATCATGAGTTATCAAACTAACATTTTTAGAAAGAGTTACATTTTCCCCTAATGTTATTAAATACGGTTCCGTTCCAAACAAATCGATTCTTCTATCTACAATCCTACATCGATCTCCTATTTTAACGCCAAATCTCTTTCTATAGAATTCGGCCACCGTAATGTCCGTAAATGTTTTTATATATATACGATCCCATATGCGTCGAAATTTATTTATATATTTAAACATGCAGACACCTAAACACTATCACGGTTAAATTTTTTTGCGAAAAAATCATGAGGAAGTATTGTTTTAAAAAAAACGAGGCCGCATAGCACAACTGATTTTTTAATAAATAACACCCATGCGACATAGAACGGCCTGTGCATAAAGGCCCAATTCCATATGCGACCAAATCCATATGTATATTTATGGTTGTCAAAAATATTTTTCAAGTACTGTATGCGGCTTGACTCAACAAGATAACGATTATGATAGTTAGGATTATCTCCATCGACATATATCTTTGCCTTTGTTGCAACCAAACACTGAAATCCTGCCTGACTTGCTCTCAAAGTAAATTCCAAATCTCCCCAATTATGAGGAAATCGCTTTTCGTCTAGCTTCCCTATTTTACGATATACTTTTACAGGAGTCAGGAGTGCTGCTCCTGTCAATATATCAGCCGAGAGATAATTATCATTGCTAAGAACGTCGTATAACATACCAGAATAAGGATCAACAATCTCCTTAAGCCAACCAACCCTCCTAAAGACAGATGCTACTATCTTTTCCTTATCAGAGTTTTGCTTTAATAATTTCACTCCACTAACCAATGCATCGGGAAATATTCTGGCAACGGAAACGATCTCCATTAAAAAATTCATATCCAGTTCAAGATCATCATTAAGAAAAAGTGTGTAGTCAAAATCATGCCCAAGCGCATAATTCACGCCTGCATTTATGCCTCCTGTCCACCAAAGATCCCCTCCACCATCGATAATAACAACATCCGGATACTCTGATGATATTGCTTCTTTTGTGCCATCTGTAGAAGCATCATCAACAACAACCGTCGTTAAATCAATGCCAGCGTGTTCCACCACCTGTAATTGACGAAGGCAATTTAAAGTGGTCACCCTCCTGTTAAAAACAGGAATAATAATTATAATTTTCATTGTTTTTTATTTTCATGAAGGTAGTTTCTTAATCACTTTTGCTGGGTTACCTGCAGCAATACAATCTGATGGTATAGATTTAGATACGACCGACATAGCCCCAATGACTGAATTATCGCCAATTGAAACCCCTTTGCATATAAATACATCTGCACCAATCCATACGTTCTTCCCAATGCAAATTTCCCTTGCAGGGATATCTAAATCATTATTATTATATCGCCTATTTTCAGATTTCACTGCATGCATATCATTATCTGCTATAACCACATTAGCACCTACTAATGTATAATCTCCAATGTTTATGCGTTTTCTACAGCATATTGAACCCCCACTAATACCAACATGGTCACCAATCTCAATATGAGCGTGTGAGGTATGGGTTGTAAGGATAATTCGATGATTAATGCCAATAGCATTCCCTCTTGATATCGAGCGTAATACAACATTATTACCTATTTTTATTTTGCTTCCTTTTTTGATCGACAACAAAGGCATTCCATAGCACTTTATATTTTTTTTAAGCGTTACTCCTGCATGCCGTAAAAAATATAAAACAAAATAATTACTAAATAAATCCCAATAAAACAGAATTTTATTCATTATCTTAAATAACATTAGTTATGCCCTGCGTCATCAATGCTGGCGCGATCAATAATATCCTGATATGCCAACAAAGTTTCATTAACAACATTATCTTTATTAAAGCGAGCCATACCTCTTATTCGAGCAGTATTGGATAGCTTTTTAGCCAAATTGTCATCATCAAAAATTTTACGAATATTCATCGCCAGCATTGCACTATCTCCTTTATGAAACAAAAGTCCGGTTTCATTATCTATAATTGTAGAAGGAATACCTCCCACATAAGCGGCAACACATGGCACCCCAACCAATTGAGCTTCAATTAGGCTATTACATTCATTTTCAATGTATGAAGAAAGAACATAGACATGAGTGTTCAATAGTTCATTTATAATTTCACTTTCACTTACTGGCCCCATAAATGTTACACAATCATTTAGACCGAGCCTGGACACAAGTTTTTTTAGATATTTTCCATAGCCAGAATTAATAATATGCCCTCCTATTCTTAACTGTATATCGGGGACATATTTGCGAACTATACTTATTGCTTTTATCAAACAATCATTGCCTTTCAAAGGCTGACTTCTTGCTGTTATATATATGGTATGTCTATTTATATTATTAATAGACCATTCTGATTGATAAAAAGAAGCCCGCATTAATACAGGGATATCATAATAAATACCGGTAGCATTCATCTCTCTAAGGTGGCTATGATCCCATAAAGTTCTTCCTTCAAAATACCTATTCTGCTTGATGATCTTAACTTCATTTTTTGCTCTATTTCGCATATTGATATAATACAATGCTTCATTAAACATTGATAACCTCTCCTGAATTCTCACCCCTCCCCAGTAGTCCTTGATTATCACGCTCAATAGTCCCTGAAACCTTATCAATATAGGTATGTTTGTTTTCTGACTCATTAACCCATAGTAGTTTTCTGTCCCCCATATATGAATAAGATCGGGTTTGAAATCATTGACGGCTTGGATGCAATAATCTATTTCGCGTTTATAACTTAAATTCCTAACGGAATTAATCATGCGTTGAAAACGTGCGAGTATTCGATGTTTTTGTCTGCTCACCACAGGGTATTGAGGGATTAAATAATATACCATTTTGTCATCATTAAATTTTTCGTAATTGTGAATATCATCTGATGCCCATACGATGCCAATTTCAATGTTTTCACACTTCACCATTTCTGACACTGTTGCCTTCAACCATGATCCAGTACCAATATATTCAGTTCTGCCTAAATAGCTATCCACCGCAGGAAAAGATGCATTAACAAACCAAAGAACTCTGATAGTACTATGTGATAAAGACATATTATGTCTATCTCCTGATTTAATGTGTTATATCCTATATAGCACTATATTGCCGAATATTAGAAATATTGTTTTGCATATAATTCATATATCAAGCATTGTTTATATTATTTTTTGAGCCAACCTGGCAAGACGATTCTTCGTCGATTTCTGAACGAGGTTGCTATACTTTATAATAAAATAATTTAGAGACAACCCTGTAAAAAATACACATCCCAAA
This sequence comes from Gammaproteobacteria bacterium, assembly GCA_029882995.1. Taxonomy (GTDB): domain Bacteria; phylum Pseudomonadota; class Gammaproteobacteria; order DAOVJZ01; family DAOVJZ01; genus DAOVJZ01. The sequence continues at coordinate 42,696 of JAOUJV010000004.1, forward strand.
TATATAATTATTCCCGTACGCGTTAATGGAACATTTATGATAAATGCTTTACAAAGTGAAAGCATTGAAAATATTCCAATATTTATCAGCAATACTATTATTCTATCTCTGAGCCAAAATGTGATGGCTGATGCTTTAATATATTTTACTGTTATTATTATGCCCGTCAAAATGCTTGCCATCTCAAAAACAATTAAATTAATTCCTGCGCCAGCAATCCCATAATTATTTAGCAGGTAAGGTAAGAAAATAACAACAATGATGGTTTGCGTTATACTAGTAAATGCAAGTATCTTTGAATTACCAATACCAAGTGCAAAATTAGACGGGATCATAGAGCTACTGCTCAGATAATAACCGACAAAAAACAACGCCATTAACGCCCAGCAATTATTGGCAACATCTGCCCCAAGCCAGATGTATAATATATCCCATGAGTAAATTGCCCCAAAACAATATAATGGACAACTAATGATGCTTAATATCCTGTTTGACTCCATATAAAATAAATTTATTTTCTCGGCATTCTTTAGTGCTTTTAATTCACTAACAAATGGGAATATTACACTGATTGAACTTGCTAGTAAGTTAGTAAGACTAAGTGTGATTTTAGTAGCAATATTAAAGAATGCGATTCCTGATGGGCCAATATACATACCAATCATAATTGGAGGAAGAGCATTAAGTGCTAAACGATTTATTCTTCCAACCACTATCCATGATGCATAATCATATATTTCCTTAAGCAAGCCCATAGAAATATTTAACCCCAATCGGAAAGTTGAGACTATTTTTCTTGCCATAAAATGCAACAGTGCAATGCTCAATAAGTTAAGAATCAATCTGACAACAATCATTCCAACAATCCCGTAACCTAACCAGAGAGAGAGCAAACCTATCAATGAAGCTAATAAATTAAAAATTGATTCATATACGCTTGATACATCATAGCGTTGCAATCCTTTGTAAAAAGAGAGGTATACATTTTTACACATTAATACGACTATATTAATAGCTGCGTAGTAAAGCGCTATTCTTGTTTCATTAAGAAAGTTTGTTTCATTTTTAACAATAAAGGATGCCAAATAATCAGCAAACACAAACACCAGTAGCCCGATTGAGCCTGCTATAATGACTTGAAACATCAATGATGCTGTAATTAAAGGGTTAATGTTTATATGTTTTTTTTCAGCAACATATTTTGCGGTCATTCTGATTACGGCTGGATCTACTCCTGCTTGGAGAATTGTTATCCAACCAAAGAACAACATAAGAAAGCTATAAATCCCATAACCCTCGATTTTTAAAAAATATATATATGCGGGCACAAACACTATGCTAATAGCAACATTAGCAAACTGGCTGGCTGCACTAAAGCTTGCGTTTTTTAAAATTCTTTTGGTCACAGGAAATAATCAGTATAATTTGAACAGCTATTCGTAATAACTTTCTTCTTTTCTACTTATTACAACCAACATAACAAGCGGCAAATACAAAAAGAAGGTTGCAAAAACAGACATAGAGGTAACATTCGTCAAAGCAAAAAATAAATTATGTATCATGCAACAGATCAACGATATGCCAATGCGGCGAGATTGGCTATCTTCCCTATGTTTTCGAAGAAAACCTTTAATAAATCGAATAGTTAAAAAAATCATTGCCAAACCAAGTAATACACCTATAGCTCCATAGTAATACAACCATTCGAAGAACAAATTGTGAGGAGTAACGACAACTCGTATTTTTGATGCTGTTATGCCTCCCTGCGATTCCTGTATTAGCTTTGCTTCTCTACTTTCATTTGTTACTAATGGTTTACCTATTATTGGGTGTTCTGCAGAAACCTCAATCACTCTGAATAAATTATTATATCGCCCCTGATAAGTGGCTTGTTTAGTATCAAACGTTGTCGCCGCTCTTTCTGCAATCTTTGATAATATGTCTGGGGAAATTATCATTGATGCTCCTGCGCCAACAACAATGAGTGCCATCAGGAGGCTAGCTTCTCTAATGGCTGTTTTTTTATAGAAAAAAGAAAGCATCAGAATCCCTAATAGCAATGCTATCAAACCACTTCTATGCCCAACCATGAAATATGTCGCAATAACAAGCGTTTTTATAAATAATGAGGCTAATGGCTTTGCTTTTAAAAAATTGCTTTCCCCAATATTAAGAAAGTAGAGCAAACCTAGCATAGTCAAAAAACCACCTGACAAAATATGCATTTTAAAACCCTCTGTCGAAAACGCATATATATGCAATACAAAAATATAGACTTGAAATAAAATAATTAGAAAAATAAAGTTATTTAGTGCTTTTCTGCTTGATATATACAGGGGTAAAAAATATAGGAACAAATAAGCGCTAGAAAATGAAGCCATCATCCTGATACTAGATACATCATGCTCGCTTTGTAGCAACCATTTAAAACAACTAATAACAAAAAACAAACCCAGAATTTTTTGTATATTCTTTCCTGAACTTCTATTCGCCACATGGGTATCAGGTTGCTTTGTAAGGAAATGAATGGCCACATAAACACATAAAAAAATAAAACTAATATCAGCGATATAAAGACTTATAGAGCCTAATTCTATAGATGGTCTCTCCTTTCCATAAAAGGAAGGAAAATACTCCACAAAAACACCAATCACAAGAAGGGTGTATGGGTTAAATATATTAATCACCATGTTCATACCGCAGACAGCGCATAACTAAATTTCCTACGCCTTGTGAATTTGTTCTCTCTATCATACCCATAATGACTTTAATAGCTTATTGATTAACGCTAATTTTATATTCAAACGCACCTATGTCTGGCTTGCCACCTTCTCTTTTTCTATTGTTAATATCAGTCATCACTCCTACATTACATCCTTTATTTATTGCTGGACTGCCTGCCTTTAGATTATAGTTATTATTGTATAAATCAATAAATCGTGGCTCATTAATTGCTTTATTTACATCGACAATTGAGTCTGTTTCTGCATGAACGCTACTATATCCACAGTACCCTTTCGGTATAACATTATCATAAATACTATCAATAGATAACTCGGAAACAACCTTGTTTCTTGGGTCTCTGGTCTGACAAAATGGTATTTTCCTCACACTGACATAGTAATTACAATTCGAATCAATAATTTTTGTTTTTTTATTATAAAAAACAAAAACAGGTCTATTCCCTTTTGAATATATGAGATTATTGAACATATATAAATATGGTGTTCCCATTTCAAATGGAGTTGGCGCTGGATTGGAGTCCGCCGTCATGACCTCAACACCTTTCCCTTCTGTCTCATTCCCAACAAATGTATTGTGAAGCATGAATATATTAGCATCGCTAATATTCTTTATTACAAGCGCTGGGTAAGCATTATTAAAAACCAAGTTATTTACAAGCCAGATATTATCTCCATTTTTTACTCCGCCCCAAACCTTGAATCCTACTCCCTGTCGCCCCCTATTATTATATGACTGGCATCGAAGAAAAACATTTTCTCCACCTGCTCCTATGTCAAACCCATCGCCAGCATTGTTATATGCCTTGCTATCAATAAAAAAAAGATTTTTGGTGGGGCTAAGAGATTCTGAAGGATTCGTTCTGCCTGCAAATCCATCCTCAGTTAACGAGTCCCTAGAAGTAACGTGGTCAAAAACAATATTTTCTGTGCCATTTTCAATATATATACCATATTTAACGGTATGATGAACTGTAACATTTTTTAAATATCCGTGTTTTACTCCATATTCGTCAATAATATCTGTTCCAAATTGTAAACCATGTCTAGCCCTGCTTTTACCATCTATTATGGTATCTTTAATATAAAAATTATTTACACCTCTCTTTAAATAAACACCAACAGTTTTGGGAGTAAGTTTAAAGTTACTCAAATGAATAAAGTTTGTATCGTTTCCCATGATAAAACCATCTAGCACTGGCGCACGCCCCTCAGCCCCTTTAATAGTTGTCCATTTGTCTAATGAACCTGTTATATCTATTTTTACCTGCTCACTATATGGTGAGTCGGCCCCTGATATAATGAGAATATCTCCTGGACCAATCGCTGAAACACCTCTTTGAATTGATGCCCAAGGGGTTAAATTGTTTTTTGCCTCTTCTAATGTATATGAGTCTCTACCAATATCTTTATTTACAAAATACGTTGAACCATTAGAAATCACATCAGGGACAGATGGGATATCTGGGAACGGTGGAATATTTATATTTTGACTTGCCTCAGATATTTTAAATAACAATAAAAATAATAAAAATAATAAAAATATTTTATGGGGGAAATACACCGTTAAGCTTAAACTTTTTTTTGTTATGCCCATAATAAATCCAAGACTCCGTATTTTTTAATTTTTTTAGCCAATGTATTTATTGCGAAATAAATATGAAATTATTTCTTGAGCAGCCTGCAGAGGATTTGTTTCTGATGTATTAATATTGATTTCCGCATTCTCAGGCTCTTCATAGGGATCACTGATTCCGGTGAATTCAGGAATAATACCTTTACGAGCCTTTTCATATAAGCCTTTCCTGTCACGCTCTTCACATACTTCTAATGGGGTAGATACATATATTTCGATAAATGATCCATACTGCTCTATCATATCTCGTGCTTCTCGGCGCATTTCTGTATATGGTGCTATCGGTGCACAAATTGCGATACCACCATTTTTTGTAATCTCACTGGCTACATACCCAATTCGCCTTACATTAATATTGCGATGATCTTTTGAAAAACCTAGTTCACTGGAAAGGTTCTGTCTAACAACATCACCATCAAGCAATGTCACGGGCCTGGAGCCATCCTCAATGAACTTGGCATAAATAATCTTTGCCAATGTGGATTTACCAGAGCCTGACAATCCGGTAAAAAACAATGTTATCCCTTGTTTATTTCGTGGTGGGTATACCTTTTTCAGCGCTTCAATCACATCAGGATAGGTAACCCAATCAGGAATTGTTTGACCATGCGCTAAATGTTCCTTGATTTCTCTATCTGTAAATAAAACCCCTTCCTGTCCTGATTTTTTCAATTCGATAATTTCTATAAATTGATCCTGTTCTTCCATATAACGCATTTCATGGATGGGAACTATTTGAATATCTAATTCATTCTGATGCTTTTTCAATATCTCCTGTGCTGCATAAGAGGGATAAAACCTTGTTTTATTCTCACGAATTCCTGGCGGGGCTGCATGTTCAGGGCCGATTATGATATGGGAACACCCGTAGTTCTGACGAATGATTGCATTCATTATGGCTTCACGTGGGCCTGCCATACGTACAGAAACAGGCAGTAGTGATAACAAAGCCATATCATGAGAATAATGTTTGCGAATAGCCTGGTAACAATGAACGCGCGCATAATAATGCAAGTCACCGGGCTTGGTCTGACCAACAGCGGGATGAAGCAAAATATTAGCCCCAACATCCTTTGCTGCTTTTAGTGTTATCTCACGATGAATACGGTGCATTGGCTTACAAGTATGGAAAGCAACAACCTTGTTCCAACCTTTCTTGTTAAATAAATTTCTTAATTCTAGAGGAGTATCTCTCAGGGTTTCAAAATCATTATGGAAAGGTAACTGTACTCCTTCAATAGTACCTCCTACATAAGTATTATGCGTATTCTCATATAAATACTTAACGCCTGGATGCGAATCATTGCTCACACCAAATACTTGCTTCGCTTCCTTCTTTTTATCTGGCTGCCATTTTGATTCAATATTAAGCACAGCCAACATAAAGCCTTCCTCATCCAGCAAGGCTAACTTGCTATTCAACTCTAATTTGCTTGCTACATTCTCTGGAATATCAAGTATTATCGGGATGGGCCATAATTGCCGATCTGGGAGTCGCATGTCACCAACAACACTATTATAAACACCTTCTGTCATGAACCCTGTTAATGGAGAAAAGCCGCCATTCATTAAAAGCTCAAGATCACATAATTGTCTTTGAGTAAGAGTATGGGATGGGAAATGCTGTGATTCTTTTTTCAGATGCTCCGCTTTGTCGGAGTCAAGAACAAGATCTACGAGTATGCCGCCGTATGGCTTGATAAGGTTGTCCATAAATTATTTGTCTGAAACACTGGCTGGTTGTTTCTTAAAAATATACATCAGAGTTAATACCGTAAATGCGCCTAAAAAATCTGCTAATGCATCTGATACACTCGGTACCCTTCCCGGAGAAAAAGACTGATAGTATTCATCTAAAATTGCATTACAAGTAACAAAAATTAAAACACATACGATTTTCCAATACGTCATTTGCCCATCTGGAATAAAGGCACGTGCAACTAAATATCCAAAAACACCATATAAGATGAAGTGCCAAATCAAATCATTTTCTGACACAAAAGCTGGAATTAACGTATTTGGCTGTGAAGATAAAGCTATCAATACTCCAAGCCAAATAATACTTACCCCCGCAAATACTTTGCGACTTCTCATATGTTTCATCATTTTATCACTAATACTATTTGATTTTATTAATTTTTTTGCTGAAATGGCCTGGCCAAAGGCCCTCCAATAAAGATTCCCTGGCTGGGCGACGCTCTTCCAAAAAGCCTCTATCAAGGCATCACCCTCTAGATATCGGTCAATCACTCTCTCTGGATGAGAATTTTGCCAGAATAATACCAAGGTCCCACTGTAGCACCACAGCCCACTTTCCCTAATTCTCCTTCGATTAGGCCTAAAATTAGGTGCTTCTTTAATGTATTCTCACATTTCTTGACTAATAGACTTGGTTATAACCAGTTATCAGGATCAGTAGCATCCATGCTAAACATATGCCTAAACATTCTGTAATGCCCTCTTGCCTACTTTTACCTAAAGGAGAGTCTACCCCTCCTTTCTCCCCCATCAATTGAGATTGTGCTATGACCAAGAAAAATGAAATGTGGAATATATTCTTCTCGGGTTCTTTGTACTCTTTACATGCTGGGAAAAGTACTGAGAAAGCCAGAGGCTATCAACACGGAAGACAAATAATAAAAGGTTTGATGTGAATACAGCAATCTACATTAGTTTATTAGCTTTCTCTAATGTTCTAAATATGCCATTTACTAATAAAAATGTTTGTTATCTCAGAACCATAATTGTTAATATGTCCGTATTGTAGTGCAGTAGAGAGATACTAGGTTATCTACACTGCCAGATATATGATTCCATGCAAAACACCGCGAGAGAGTCTGAATTTAACACTTGCTCATTGATTGAGCTGGATTGTAACAAACCGGGGGAATAAACGAATGTCAACCACTGCAGAAAATGTTGAGAGTATCCAAATGGACAGTAAACAACTTGAAAGTATTAAGAATCTGATTGATTCAAGAATTGAAAATAAACTGAAAGAGATTGAGGAAAATAAAACTCTTAGCATGTCTCTGATAGCGACCAAGGGAACACTGGATTGGGCTTACCCTCCTTTTATTCTGGGTTCAACTGCAGCTGCACTGGGTTGGGATGTAAAAATCTTTTTCACATTCTATGGCCTGTTACTACTGAAAAAAGACATTTCACTGGATGTTAGTCCTCTGGGTAACCCAGCCATGCCAATGAAAATGCCATTTGGTCCGCAATGGTTCCAGAATATTGAATGGCCTATGCCTAATCTGATTATGGCCAGTATTCCTGGTTTTGAAAAAGTGGCAACCGGCTTAATGAAAAAGACATTCAGCAACAAGGGTGTTGCCTCAATTGAGGAATTGCGTGATCTTTGTGTTGAAGCTGAAGTTGAATTTATCGCATGTCAGATGACTGTGGATGTGTTCGGATTTGACCATAGTGACTTCATTGATGATGTGGCCGACTATGTTGGCGCAGCATCATTCTTGCCAATCGCAGCTCAATCTGATGTAAGTATGTTTATGTAAATTAATGAACTGCTAAAAATATAAAAAGGCACCTATAGGTGCCTTTTTTATTACATTCGCAAAATAACCTAAGCATTTATTAGTTCAACTTTCTTGTTGCAAATTGACCTATGTTAGAAAAAACCTGATCTGTCTTAACTTCCTCAGCCACATTTTCTTTTTCAAATGCACGTGAAATATTTTTAATATTACGTTCAATATCATCACTGTTGGAACCATCGTTGAAAAAGACCGGCAGGCTGCAATTCTCCATGATTTTATCCAAAATAGACTCGAAATCTTGTACATCCTTAAATGCTTCTTCATCCAGATCCACTAGCAACATATCAGCAAATCCTTCATCTAGTGCATTGATCAGTTTTTCGTTAAATGGCAATACCGCGACAACTTCCATTCCAGCATGCTTTATTGATGATAACAGAACATCACTATGATCCTGTGACTCTGTAACAACAGCAACCCGGGTTTGTTGGTTTTTTGATTTCTGTTGTGTACCTGATGCTGCTTTTTTGTTTGCCTGATCAATCCTTTTATTTTTTACTACTCCCCTTGTTGGTAAAATACCCCCCTTCTGCCTTTCAGATGCAACATCATTAATAATATCTACATCGATAGTTAATGCCTGTTCTGCAAAACCATAAACAAGTGCGGTATCACAAATTTGATTAATCAATCTGGGTACACCACCTGTGTGTTCAAAAACCATATCGCATGCCTGCTTGGTAAAAGTGTTCTCATCACCACCTGCCGTTAAAATCCTGTGACGAATATAGGCTTCGGTTTCTTCTTCAGTAAGTGCTTCAAGATGATAATCAACACCAATGCGCTGAGCAAACTGTTCAAGTGCAGGATCCTGCAACATGTCTCTAAGATTTGGCTGCCCAACCAAGATCATTTGTATTAGTTGGTCTCTTTCAGAATTAATATTGGACAACATTCTAAGTTCTTCCAATGTCTCCTGCCCCATATTCTGTGCTTCATCAATAATCAATACGGTCCGTCTTCCCTTGGAATACTCACCAATCAAAAAGTCGGAAAAGGTGCGAAACATGCTGACTTTTGATTTATCAGTCACTTCCAGGCCAAATGCCATTAATACCCACTCAAGCAATTCACCAAACGATGAGTGCGTATTAGTCAACATGCCAACCGTGATATCTTTGTCTATCTTTTGCAGTAAATGACGCAACAATGTTGTCTTGCCGGTTCCTATCCCTCCGGTAACCACACAAAAACTAACCTGATTCATTAATCCGTATTCAAGTAATGTTTCGGCAATACGGTGTTTCTTGCTAGGGAACAAAAAACCCGGATCTGGTAACATAGAGAATGGTTTTAATTTAAAACCATAGAATGATTCATACATGCAGGATATATCCTATTTTCGCAATAAACGCTTATTACTGAAACCAGATTTAAACAGGTCAGTTATAATTGAGAACCAACCAGGTATCTTCTTTCTGTCATCCTGATTCAATCCCGCATTATTCAACACGGTACCTATTACATTTGTTGACTCAAGTAATGACAAGGATTTATTTAATTCATCCTGTGTTGTTCTACCATCTTCTACTACCAACAAGGTAGCATCCACATAAGGAGAAAATGCAATTGTGTCTGCAACGGACAATAGTGGTGGCAAATCAAACAATACAATTCTTGATGGATATCTGGTTTTCAAGTCTTCAACCAATGCTGACATTTTGGGTGACCCCAGCATTTCTGAAGAATTAGACAAAGGCTTACCCCCAGGGAGGATAACAAAATGTGGGATATCCTGCGGGTTGATTAACAATTTTGAAACGGGCACATCATTAATCAAGTAGTCACTTAATCCGTATTCGGGGTGAAGATTAAAACTGGAGTGTACACGTGGATGTCTAAGATCTGCATCAACTAATAGCACAGTGCAATCCAGCTCTTTTGCCAGACTGATAGCCAGATTGATTGCTGTTAAGGTCTTACCCTCACCGCTATTCGGGCTTGTAATACCCAGTACGTTCCAGTTGTTTTCACGCATACGCTGAAGAACCTGTGTGCGAAGTATTTTATAGGCTTCAACGTAGGCGCTGTTATTCTCATCAGCAATAATATGCTTGTTTTTTAAAAAACTCTTGGGCGTAGGGATTGACTTGGTCTCTTGATAAGTAATTTCATCCACTGAGACAACTTTAGGCCGGGTAGAAGCAGTAATACTTCCGCCATTTTCCTGAGCCTTCTTTTCCCGTTCCTGACGGGCAAGTTCTAATGCCTGTTTAATTCTTTCCATTCTCTATATCCTGCTTAAATCAAATAACCTACAGCCCCAATACACTATCAACCTTTCTCATGCCTCTAAACCACAACACATCCAGTGGGCTGAATGCAAAATGAACCATCAACACAAGAAATACAAAGCCTGTCACTGCTACTACAATTGATATTTTTCTTACTTGTATAGTCCGTTCAAAATCATATTCATTCATCATATGAGGAATAACAGATAATGGAGCAGCCCCGACGGTAGCAATGATTTGTTTTGTTCCCCTGACTGCTGAACTTAAGCTTTCCAGAATAATTGCGGAACCAAATCCACCTGCCAGTGACAATATAAAGCCCAGGAATATAATAGCCGGTCGATTAGGGCTAATCGGTTTTTCCGGGAATTGAGCGGGCTCAATCAAAGAGAAACGCTCTCCTTTGCGCTCTTTTTCCAGCTCCTGCCCTATTTCTGCTGACATTTGTTTGGCTTGTAATTCGCTGTATCTGTCTGTAGCTGAATTATAATCTCTCAACAATAATCTGTATTCTTTTTCAACCATCGGAGCTTTTGCCATACGCTGCTCATATTCAATCAGTTTTTTGTTCATTTCATCTTGTTGAGTACGTAAAGACTTTATTTCAGCATTCGTCGTAGCCAATTGTGACTGAATGGCAATATACGTGGGATTTTGAGGAATAATTTCAGTTACTTCTCCTGTTTCACCTTCCTCTCTTTTTTCCGCAATTAACTTTTTCAGATCTTCAATCTCACGTTTTTTCGCAATGAATGTCGGATGTTCAAGCGTATACTCGCTTCGTAGTTGTTCCAGATTACGCTCCAGATACTTAAGACGTACTACAGGTTCCAGGTTACGATATCCTGACTCTGTGGTAATTGAACCTATAGGGTCTGTCTGGGCAAGTTGGTTTTCAAGATAGAATTTCCGTTCTTCCAGTGAATCCAGTTTACTGGAGATTTCAACCAGTTGGTCTTCTCCCCTTTCGATAACTCTTAGGTTATTTACCTGCATATCCGGCATAAGGTCGGCGTTCTTTTCCTTGAATTCAGCTAACTTGCTTTCGTAAGCACTGATCTTTTTGCTTAACTTATTTGTTTCAGCTGTCAAAAATGACAGGGCTTCTTCAGATTTTTCCGTACGCTCACGTAAATTTTCACTCAAATACAATGTTGTTAGCTCATTGGCCACTTTTTGTGTTGCGCCAGGAGAATCTCCATCATATGCCAAAGTAAAAGCAATAGTAGCTTCACCGGGACGACCGCTGACCGGATCAATGACTTCAGCATTGAGGGTATTAACAGCAATATCATCCCTCATATTTTCGAGCACTTCTTCTGTTGTCTTGTATCGACGATCTTTTTCATACAGATTGTATTTTTCAATAATCTCCATCAGATTTTTGCGCGTCATGACACGTGCCTTGATGGTCTGTATTCTCTGATTGGCAAAACTGGTAATCGTTGAACGAACCAAATCGGATGGAATTTCCTGTTCTTCGATAAGAATCGTCGCTGCAGAACGGTATGTCGGTGGCCATACCAACGCAACAACAAGGGCAATCAGAAAAATGGTCAATGAAACCACTGCAATTGACACTTTTCTACGACGAAATGCATCAATGTAATCACTTAAGTCTTTTGATGAGTATTCTTCTTCCATCACTGTTCTACTTCACTCCATAATTACCTACAAAACAGGGTGTTGGATTATATAGCCTTTAAAATACATTTAATATGTTTTTTATATGACATAAATCCTATTTATGCCTTAATAAAACATTAATTTATAACCCTATCCTATTGTTTTTATTGCTTTTTTATGTTTCTATATTTGTTTTTAATTAAAACCGCTATGTACTGTGTTATCGGCAAGATATGGCGTAACTAAATGAAAACATATAAATAACTGGATTCTTCCGCGCATAGCTCAAATCCTAAATTTCATTCAGATTTTCACTCATCTTCATTGTCTAATTTCACCCATCAATTAATAGATTATTATTTTCCTTATATTTCATTATGTTATAGTTTAAATACTCAGGAAAACTGTATACATTTTGGCATTAATCCTTTATTTTAATATTGAATATATTTTTAATGGTTATACTCATTGCATTGGTGCATTATTCGGCCAAACTTATGCTATTCAAAGACTCAACTCGATAATCTCAAATATAAGGTAAACAAAATTGAATATTGCCCTGCTCGAAGATGACATACATGTTGGAGAGCTGATACAGCTTTGGCTCAAGGAAGCAGGCCATGACTGCACACACTATACCGAAGGTGAAAAATTCATCAGTGAAGCCCATGATCAAGCCTTTGATATGGTCATTCTCGACTGGATGTTGCCTGATATAAACGGCGATAAGGTCCTTGAGTGGATAAGAAGTAACATCAAATGGAGTATTCCTGTCCTGTTTGTCACCATGCGTGATAGCGAAAGAGACATCGTCTATGCACTGGAACACGGTGCGGATGATTATATGACAAAGCCGGTCAAGCAAATGGAAATGCTGGCACGCATTAATGCCTTATCCAGAAGATCAGACCTGCATCCGGTCGGACACAATAAAATCGAGATCGGTAGCTATTCCATCGATATAACATCAAGAAATGTGACGCATAATGACAAACCAGTTCAGTTGACCCAGAAAGAATTTGAGCTGATTGCTTTCCTGTTTAAAAACATCAACACTGTGATGTCCAGAAAATATATATTGGAAAGTGTATGGGGTCGGTCAGGTGAGCTTAATACCCGAACCGTTGATACTCACATTAGCCGTATTCGTAACAAGCTTGAATTGGGGAAAGAAAAGGACTGGCGCCTAAGCGCAATTTATCACCATGGATACAGACTTGAGTTTCTTGGTGAAGAATTAAAACAGGTTGAGAAAAATCCTTCGCTTCTATGATTCCCAGAAGTAAACTGCCTTTATCCCATTACCTGATTCATTATATTTAAGTTCTGAGCAAAGTGATTTTACCAGAGCAATACCACGCCCGGAAAAAACATTGCTTTTCTTCTGTTCCTGATAAGAACCAAAATCAAAACCTTTTCCGCTATCAAGATATTCAATAGAGAGTTTTCCGCCACCATCGACTGGCTCATGCGTAAGATTAATCCTTATAAAGCCATTATCCAGTGTTTCAAGTCGTTTTTGTCTGGTTTCATAGTATTCTGCAAAGCCTTCGGGACTTGTCTTTAATGTGCTGTCCATACCAAGCACACCATGCTCCAGTGCATTGGAATATAATTCAGCAAGTATTGTGTATAACCGCCCTCGATGACTATACAACCCCTGTACCTCAAGAAGCACATGTAAAATTGCAGGCAATGGATCCATGTCTTTCAGAATTTCTGGTCCTAGTTCAAATGAAACACTCCATTTGCAGGGCTCCTTGACATCACTGTTCTTCTTATATGACGATTTATTACTGACCAGATTATTATCAAATGATACTTCTATAAGCGTTGTGTCATCATCCTGCTTTTTATTGCCTCGGAAATTATTTAGGCTATTGCTTATATCCTCAAACATAACAGCAGGATCAGTATTGTTAGCGAAACAAAGATCCAGCCTGTCTTCACCAAACATCACACCATTCTCATCAGTAGCTTCAATCAGGCCATCTGAATACAAATAAATCCTGTCTCCAGGTTCCGCATCCATAATCTGAATATCATTTTTAAATGAATTGCTGGAAACAACACCGAACGGAAGATGTATCGATTTAAATATCTTTTTGATTTCTTTTTTTGCTGAATAGGCGATCGCTTCAGGCACACCGCCATTCCATACGGAAATTTTATTGTTTTCGATATCCACATCAACAATACATGCAGCACAGAACAAACCTGTTGGTAAGGTTTTGTGAAGTTTAGCATTGATCTCGGTTGCTATATCCTGAATTGAATATCCCTTTTCAGTCATGCTATAGAATATTTCAGCAACAGGCATGGCACCAATAGCTGCAGACAATCCATGCCCGGTAAAATCCCCCAGCATGATATGCTGTCCGCCCTTTGGTTTTGGTGATACCAGCAATATATCACCGTTAAATAGCGCCACGGGTGAAAGAAGATATTTGATATTGCTGACATTCAGGGTGTCAGACCTGATTATCCTCTTGAAAATACGCTCCGCAATTTCATGCTCGCGTTCTATATATTGTTGGTGATAAACCAGCTCGGCATGCTGTTCCTGCAATGTTGTATATATTTTTTTTACACGAAGTAATGCATCAATTTTTGATCTGAGGATTGTCCTGCTAAATGGTTTGGTAAGAAAATCATCACCGCCACTTTCAATACATTTAGCAAGCGCCTTCTCATCTGTCATTGCGGTTAGAAAAAAGATTGGTACAAACCGATCACCGACCAATGACTTGATGGATCGGGTCGCTTCATAGCCATCCATGACCGGCATCATGACGTCCATCAAAATCAAATCAGGATTTTCCTTGTTAAATACCTCGATAGCTTGCTTGCCGTTTTCTGCCATCAAGACTGTGAATCCGTCCTTTTTCAGCATGGCATTCAAAACCATACGATTCGTGACTTCATCATCAACGATGAGTATTTTCAGTCGTGCAATATCTACACTGACATCATCTAATACTTCATCACTTTCAGGTATGTTATTTTTTTCCGGCAACATTTTTTAAAATGACTAACTGATATCAAAGAGCCTTTCAAAATTTGAAATAGAGAATATTTTCTTTATTTCACTATTGCATCCAGTTATTGAAATGTTGGATTTATCTCCGCCTGCTCGCTCTCTTAGCAAAAGCAACATGCCTAACGCAGAACTGTCCATATAGTCAGTGCCTGACATATCAATTAAAAACGTGGTTCCCGTAGGGTTTTCCACCTGTTTATAGGCAGCACGAAATTCCTGATACAGATTAAAATCAAACCTGCCGTTTATATTGATGTTAACAACACCGTTACCATCAATGCTTGTATCTAATGACATTTTATTCTCCCTCTGAAGATTAAACTAGAATAATTCAACATCCCCTTCATCCATTGAAGCCTGTTCCACTGGCTTGTGGAACAATGGTTCCCATTTATTCCTTACTGTTACAACACAAACACGCAAGTCCTGAAGTTTCTCCTCAAGTTGTTTTGCATCCATATCTGTCGAGCTTGACAAGCTTTCAATGCAGTTACTAAACAACTCTTCAATTCGATCAATATGAGGGAAAGTATAATCAATAGTTTGTCTGACAATATCCTCAAACTGGAGTGCACGCACAGCCACACCAACATCAGTATGAATCTTGTCTGCAACATCTGAAACCCTGCCCAGACTTGTTGCAATATGTTCATTCATGTCACGCACACCTCCAAGCATGACATCAACACTGCCTTTGGCGCTAATGGCAACATTCAAATCCTTTGAGGCAACAGCACCAATAAGCGTGTGTGCACTGTCAATTGATGACTTGGCGGCTTCAATACGTTCTCTTATTTCTTCATTGAATTTGGTTGAATGATGTGACAGCTTTCTTACTTCATCTGCCACTACCGCAAATCCACGCCCTGCTTCACCAGCACGAGCCGCTTCAATTGCTGCATTCAATGCCAGCAGGTTGGTTTGATCTGCGATTGCTTTCACATCTGTTAGCAAGGCAAAAATGCCGTCCATTTGTTCACCCATTTCATCCATGCGTTCTACTGCTTCAATACTTTGCTTGCTCATATCAACCATGATATTGACAAAGCTTTCCAGCACACCGCTGGTTTCATAAATAAATTCCTGAATTGAAACCTGTTTGCCGCTTTGATCTTCACCTACTTCACCTGATACTTTCTCAATCAGCGTGATCATTGAATCATGTAATTCTTCTGTCATGGAATTCAGTCCATGAAAACTGTTCGACAGATTTCCCACTGCATCGTGTATCACTTCTTTTGTGCGACTCAGTTCCTTGCGAATCGTCTTACCATCATCAATAACAACATCTTTAATATCACTAAACGCCTCAAAGACCTGAGTATCAATATCAATATGTTCATTTACATCATCTGATTTTTCATCCGTACTTGCCGACTTCAACGATTTCATTGAAAAGACTATCCAGACAACAATCGCAAAGGTCATTGGGACAATTTCATAGCCGCGAGCCATGCCGCCACCAACCAGTGCCAGCGCAACCAGACTCACTGCAAGCGGTACCCAAATTTGTTTTATGATGTTTCGGAACATGTTGTAATTTTTAGTAAATTTGCCTATTTAAAGAGGTATCGGTCGGTTTTTTCAAAGATTGAGCCATCTCTGGCCTAATTATCCATTTGATTAGAGATACTATTTCTTTTTGTCGATTTCTTTAGATAAGCTTATGATTTTACTAGCTATTTTATCGAGTGGCAGTGCGATATCTGTTGCCCCGATTTTATATGCCTCCCCCGGCATTCCCCATACGACACTTGTCTTCTCATCCTGCACCAGAGTTGGCCCTCCAGCCTCCTTGATTTCCTTCAGGCCTCGGGCACCGTCATCCCCCATCCCGGTCAGGACAACACCGACAGCATTTTTTCCCACATTCTGGGCTACTGAGCGGAACATGACATCAACAGCAGGGCGGTGTCGGTTAACAGGTGGGCCATCACTTAATTTGCAGACATACCGTGCACCACTACGTTCAACTATTAAATGCTTGTCGCCCGGTGCAATATAGACATGCCCCGGTACAATTTGCTGTCCGTCTTTTGCTTCATAGACTGTCATTGCTGAACAACGATCCATACGGCTGGCAAAAGGCCCGCTGAAAGCTTCCGGAATATGTTGTGTAATAACCGTGCCGGGACTGTCAGCCGGTAACGCCATTAACACTTCCTTGATAGCTTCAGTACCACCGGTCGATGCCCCAATTGCAATAATTTTATCCGTTGTTTTGAAATTACGGATAGTCCCTTTTTTCTCCAGAACAGCATCAGCAGAATATTTTGGTACTGTCTGAATTGATTCCTTTATCTTGGCCGGATCAATTGCCCTTACTTTTGCCTTTGAAGCGGTTTTTACCTTTTCAATAATTTCGTCAGCATAATTTTGAAGTGTATGAGCAAGATCAACTTTTGGTTTGGATACAAAATCAATCGCGCCCAGATCAAGCGCATCCAGCGTAACATCGGCACCTTTTTCGGTCAGACTGGAAACCATCACTACCGGCATGGGACGCAAGCGCATCAGGTTGCTCAAAAAAGTCAGGCCATCCATGCGCGGCATTTCTACATCAAGCGTCAACACATCAGGATTCAGTGTTTTTATTTTTTCTCTGGCCATATAAGGATCAGCCGCTGAGCCCACCACTTCAATATCGCGATCAGATGACAATATTTCTGTCAGCATTTTCCGAACCAGTGATGAATCATCAACTATTAATACTTTAATTTTACTCATATGCTTCCATGTTAACCACGTAGTCTTTTTTGTAATTATGATGTGTCAGCTGTACATCGATCTCTGCTTTTATGACAATCTTATAATGTAGTACTTCCCTCTTCTAGAAAAGTTCAACATTGCCCTCAACCGGCTTGTCTTCCAGATCATGCATGTAGGCACTTTCGCGTTGAATAATCGTATCGTTGTGCAGTGAGCGAAGTTTCTTGACCTTGACCTTGCCGGTTTCCGGAAAATAAATTACTTTTCTCGGATAAATATCACCCAGATCCGCAGTTACAAGCTTCAGTCCTTCCGTATTGATATAGTCTTTTACAAAATTAATATTACGCATACCTACATCGGTCATTTGCGCCAGAATCCGGCCTCCGCCAAACACTTTAACTTCCAGATTTTCTCTTCTGCCACCATTTTTGAGAATATCGTTAATCATGTGTTCCATAGCATAATTGCCATAGCGAGTTGCCGCATTCAGACCGGTGCTCTTCCATGCGCCTGTACTAGTTGAATGTTCGACTGGCAACATAAAGTGATTCATACCACCCACTTTGGTTACGATATCTCTAATACAGGCTGACACACATGAACCTAGCACTGTTGCAATGGCCTCATTATTCATAGTTACATAATATTCACCCGGCAATATCTTGGCTGTATAGATGACATGCAACCTGTCCCAGTACCGATTGATATGCTCGAACCCACGTAAAGCACGCGGCATCTTTATGGTCGGGTGTTCCTTGCTATTCAGGAGTGACATAATGCTAGTCTGCCTTCCTCTGGTAAATCGTATTTCCGATCAATGAAAACTTGTCTGAAACACGATACAGGGATTCAGAATGACCAATAAACAAATGCCCGTCTGGCGCCATCAGTGAATGATAGCGATCAAATAATTGCCTCTGGGTCGGCTTATCAAAATAAATGACAACATTCCTGCAGAAAATAATGTCGAATGGACCTTTCATTGGCCACTCATGCATCAGGTTCAGTTTTTTGAAAGTAATCAGATTTTTTAAGTCATCTGCAACACGCACTTTATCAGCGTTATCACCACTCCCCTTCCTGAACCATTTGTTTAAACGTGGCTTGCTGATGCCATTTACACGTTCCTGTGTATAGATACCATTGCTCGCCGTTGCAACCACATTTGAATCCAGATCAGTTGCCAGTATCTTGATATCCCAGCCTCTGAATCCACTCATGTTTTCAAGCAACGTCATTGCAATGGTGTAAGGCTCTTCACCAGTAGAACACCCTGCTGACCAGATACGTATTTTTTTTGAATGGGCATTTTTCTGTGCAAGCGCGGGTAATACTTTTTGCGCCAGATATTCGAAATGATGTGGTTCCCTGAAAAAGGAAGTCAGATTTGTGGTAATGGCATTTGTGAACTGGATAAGCTCATCTTCGTGCTCATCTTCCAGTAAATTGCAGTAGTCCTGAAATTTATCTATATCCAGTGCACGCAGTCGTCTGGAAAGACGGCTATATACCATGTCCTTTTTAGCGTCTGACAGGTTTATGCCTGTGTGCTCGCTAACCAGTCCCTGGATCCGTTTGAAATCCTGATCCGTAAAATGAAAATCGCGCTCTTTAACCAAGTGTTCATCTCCAATCCCGGCCTGACAGGGTAGAAATTATTATTCTTCCCTCGACCTCACCTGGTCCCTGACCAGCGGCTTGTCTTTCTGTTTAGTGATTCCTGTTAACTTCCTGACTACTGAAAAACTCTCCAGCATGTCCCTAAAAACTCATCTATATAAGTCTAGCCGTATCTTTTGCCTTCTCAATATTTTTCAAGTCAAATCAGTCACTTTCTTGCATCGAATCAGACTTGCTATCTGAACTACCTTACTCTGAAGGTGTGACTGCCTTCCCTGAAACACGAGTCACCTTAATGAAATTATCGGAAATTTCCCCTGTATATTTACCACTGACTTTTTACGGAAACACGCTTTCGACCCGTGTTTTCATTCTATCAAAACAACAAATCCCCCAGAATATGGGGGATTTGCATCTATTTAGGCTAATTTAGAATTCTGCCCATTCTTCGTCATGTGTTCCGGTTCGAGTAGCCGGACGTTTAGGTTCAGGCCGTTGTTCTGGCTCACTGTCATGCGATATGTCTTCTGATGCCTTCTTCCCGGTCTGGGGTCTTTTCATTAACCCACTCTGATTCGCTGCAGAATCATCAACCCTGAAGAACGAGATCTGCTGATTCAATTTCTGTGCCTGTTCTTCCATGGATTTACTGGCTGATGCGGCCTCCTCAACCAACGCCGCATTCTGCTGGGTCACTTCATCCATTTGCATCACTGCCTTGTTGACCTGATCAATCCCGGTTGCCTGCTCTCTGCTTGAGGCAGTAATTTCTGCAATAATGTCTGTTACCTTCTTAACACTATTTACAATTTCTTCCAGTGTCTTGCCTGATTTATCAACCAGCTCACTTCCGTTCTTGACCTTGCTAACGCTGTCTTCAATCAGAACCTTGATCTCCTTGGATGACTCGGAGCTGCGTTGTGCCAGACTGCGTACCTCACTTGCCACAACAGCAAATCCGCGCCCCTGCTCACCTGCACGTGCTGCTTCAACTGCCGCATTCAGCGCCAATAAGTTAGTCTGGAAAGCAATTTCTTCAACGACACTGATAATGTCTGCAATCTTTGAGCTGGAGGTATTGATTTCACCCATTGCCGAGATTGCTTCACCCAGGACTTTACCACCTGACTCTGCCTGCTCACGCGTAGTAATGGCCAGCTGATTCGCCTGTGCTGCATTATCTGCGTTCTGTTTTACCGTCGATGTCATTTCTTCCATGCTGGATGCTGTTTCTTCCAGACTGGATGCCTGCTCTTCTGTACGTTGACTCAGATCCAGATTACCTTTTGAAATTTCAGTTGCCGCCAGTGTAACTTCGTTCGTGCTATCACGTACAACACTGACTGTCTCCAGTAACTTTATTTTCATGTTATTTAATGCGCCAAGTAACATGCCGGTTTCATCTCTTGCGGTGATTTCAATACTTCCTGTTAAATCACCTTTGGAAATCTTGTCTGCCTCTTTAACAGCGACGTTAATTGGTTTAGTAATACGTGATGCCATATATAGTGACAGCGAAATCAGGATAAATGCTGAAATAAGCGTAATAATAATGATTGTGTTATCAGCAAAAACCACAGCAGCATCACCTGTTGCCTGCGATTCAGATTCACTCGTCTCAAAAAGCTCACTCAAGGCTTCCATTTCATCAGCTAGTGCATCGAAACTGGATTTGAAATCACCCATTTTAGCCAATGCGCTCGCTCTGTCCTTAAATGCCAGCTCAACAATATTTTCTGATGCTTTAATAAAAGCGGATAGCGCCGGTTTGGTACTGGCAAGTCGTTGCTTGATTGTATCATTCAGTGGGAGCTCTTCATTTTCCTTTAGCTTGTCCCTGAATAATGT
>JAOUJV010000139.1 GCA_029882995.1 Gammaproteobacteria bacterium
CTTGCCTCCGCAAGCACTTAAGATGGCAACTGATGCCAGTACGGCAAAACCTTTTGTAAATTTATTCATGAGACAACTCCTTTATGTACTTTAAAATTATCTGTTTTCTATTTATTAAATGGTGACCAAACTGGCTCACGCACATCGCCTTCCTGCAACGCCAGACGTTGCCTTACTCGACCATCGACAGAAACAGCGGCAAGTACACCACGGCGACCATGGTTGCTTGCATAGATGATCATACTGCCATTAGGTGCAAAACTGGGTGATTCATCCAGTGTATTGTCCGTTAACACAGTTACTTCACCCGATTTTAATTCCTGTACTGCAATTCGAAATCTCCCCTGATCGCCATGAATCATGGCTATGCGTTTACCATCAGGTGAAAATGCAGCACGTGCATTATAATCTCCTTCAAAGGTCAAACGCTCGGGTCTGCCCCCACGAGAGGATACTTTATATAAATGCGGTTTTCCTCCCCTGTCCGATGTGAAGACCAGAGTATTGCCATCGGGTGACCACGCCGGCTCGGTATCAATGCCTGAACTACGGGTTACCCTGCGTAATTCCTTGCCCGGCAGATCCATAATATAGATTTCAGGGTTACCATCCTTCGACAATGTCAGTGCCAGTTTCGTTCCATCCGGAGACCATGCAGGCGCTCCGTTAATACCTTTAAAAGAAGCTATTTTTGTACGCTTGCCAGTATAAACCCCCTGCACATAGATGGCACTGCGGTTATCTTCAAACGAGACATAGGCCAGACGACGCCCATCCGGTGACCATGCCGGTGACATCAGGGGGTGGGTTGATTCCAGTATTGTTTGTGCATTAAAACCATCGGCGTCAGCCACCTGTAAAACATAACGCTTCGGCGTTTCGGCCAATGCACTAATGTAGGCAATACGGGTACTGAATGCGCCTTTCTCTCCCGTCAGACGTTCATAAACAATATCACTGATATGATGTGCACTGGCACGTAAATCAATATAGGAAGACGGGATCCGGAATCCGGTCAGTTGCTCTCCCTTGAATACATCATATAACCGAAAACTGATTTCAAAATTCTTGCCATCTACCGGACGAATATCACCGACAACCAGATTCTCAATACCCATGACACGCCAGGGTGCAAAATTGATTTTATCTGCCTCGATACGAGATACCGGCATATCTGAAACCGGCATGGGTGCAAACAGGCCGCTTCTGTACAGATCATTACTGACAATGGTGGCAATATTTTCAGGCGGGGATGTATTGGGGCTCCCCTGCCATGTAAAAGGCACTATTGCGATAGGCAATGCACCTTCAACACCTTGTGTGATTTCTATTTGCAGAACAGCGTTAGAAGATGGCGCAAACCCGATAAAGGTAAGTGCCAGTAAAAAACCCAAAAAAGACCTTTTAATAATTCTATTCACCTGACCGGAATGTAAATTCAATATCTCTTTCGAATAAATCAGTTACTGCTGGTATAGGCAAAGGTGATGCCTTGTAGACTGCCAGTTCAACTGATCGTTTGAATGATTCGCTACCATCACAACTTGTTACAGTTACGTTTACCACTTCGCCACCGGGAATCTGCTGTACGCCGACCTTGCATGAAAGGTTCCCCTTCTCACCAGGTGGCCGAATCCATTTACTACGTACCTTGTTACGAATGGAAATCATGTATTTCTCACGCAATGAATTCAGACGCGCGGTTTGTGCTGCCTTTAGCTGACGGTCTTCTTCCGCCAGTTTTGCCTTTAACGCTGCTTCCGCTGCCTGCTGTTTGGCCGCTTCTTCCGCCTTTTGTTTGCGTTCCTGTTCCATTTTACGTTCTGCGGCCAAATCCGCCAACCGTTTTTCCTCTGCCTTGCGTTTTTTCTCCAGTGCCGCTTTTTCTTTCTTTAATTTTGCCAGACGGGCTGCCTCTTTTTTGGCTTTTTCCTGCTCTACCTTGCGTTTTTTCTCCTCTTCCGCCCGTTTTTTCTTTAAATCAGCAATGCGTTGCTCTTCTTTTTTTCTTTGCTGTGTTAATTTTTTCAGTTTGTCACTTTCGCTCTTTTGGTTATCCCGTTTTTTCTGCTCCAGTTTCTTTAAACGCTGAATCTCTTCCTGTACTCTGGATTCATCAACAGCCACTGCGTTGACAATATTGACCTTTTTCTTACCTGATTCCCTTAAATCCGGTGTTGATTCCAGCGAAAGAACAACCAGTAAACCAAGACCAACGTGGACAAGAATGGCATAAACAAGTGCGCGTGGACTGGCTTTAAAAAGGCTGAACATTACCTTGCCTCATCAGGACTGCGTGTTACCAACCCGACACCGGGAACACCGGCCTTTTGCAAAAGACTCATTGCGGTTACGACCTTGCCATAATTTACATTCTCATCACCACGTACCAGAACCTGGGTTTTCGGCTGATGCTGGACAATCGCTGCCACCTTGATCACGAGTGTTTGATGATCAATCGGGCTTTCCGGGTTTTCACTCACACTGAGATAGTAGTTACCATTCACATCAACGGTCACAATAACCGGTTCCTGTTCTTTCTTTTCAATTGCGTTGGACGAGGCTTGTGGCAAATCCACTTTGACTCCTTCCGTCAACAACGGCGCAGTAATCATAAAAATCACCAACAACACCAGCATGACATCAATATAGGGAACCACATTGATCTCGGACATGGGATGTTTACGGATACGTTGTCTGGCCATTGCTACGCTTCTTCAGCCTCGGGCTGTGGCTCTTCATGAGACTGGCGATTCAGAATACTGGAAAATTCCTCAACAAATGTGTCATAGCGATTAATCAATCGTTCTACATTACTGGAATAACGGTTATAGGCAATCACTGCTGGAATGGCAGCAAACAAACCCATTGCTGTTGCTATCAATGCCTCGGCAATGCCGGGAGCCACTGTTGCCACTGTCACATTCTGCATCTGACCAAGTGCACGAAACGAATTCATGATGCCCCACACGGTACCAAACAAACCAACATAAGGGCTGGTAGAACCGACTGTTGCCAGAAACGGTAAATGGATTTCCAGTGATTCAATTTCACGACTTAATGCCACCCGCATGGATCGTTGTGCACCTTCCAGTGCCATATCGGCGCCACGCCCCGGTTGGCTGGCCAGACGCGAGTATTCCTTGAAACCGGCCTCAAAAATTGCAGCCATCCCGATCGGCGTCTGATTGCGGGTAGCCAGATTTTTATACAGAACATTCAGCTCAATGCCTGACCAGAAGCGTTC
This sequence comes from Gammaproteobacteria bacterium, assembly GCA_029882995.1. GTDB lineage: Bacteria > Pseudomonadota > Gammaproteobacteria > DAOVJZ01 > DAOVJZ01 > DAOVJZ01. The sequence continues at coordinate 3,248 of JAOUJV010000139.1, forward strand.
TTCAAAACGATTGGCTTCCTCATAGGCCTGCTTCATTGCATTACGTTTACTGAAAATCATGGTCCAGGAAATAACAGATGCCACCAGCAGAGAAAGCATCACCAGCTGTACGACCAGACTGGCATTCAGTATTAGCGTGATAAATGACATATCAGCTGTCACAAGGGATCTCCTTCATAATAAATGCGGGAATGGGACAGGGACGCAGATTATTGCTATCAAGACATGCAATTTTGATTTCCGCACTGCACAACACATCTTGCTCCCCTTCTATTTTTATATCTTGTTTAAACGTCATGCTGGCATGACCACACTTTGTTATTTTTGACACTACATTCAGCAAGTTATTGAATCGTGCCGGTTTCAGATAATCAATTGAAACAGAACGTACTGCAAAAATAATACCGTCCTTTTCTCTTAAAACATCCTGCTCGAAACCCACACTGCGCAAACATTCGGTACGCGCCCGTTCCATGAATTTCAGGTAATTAGCGTAATATACCACCCCACCACTATCGGTATCCTCGTAGTAGACACGTATTGGCCAGATAAATTCGCTCATTATTTAATTATTATCCCTAAAATGTTTAGGTCTGGATCCAGAATATCAGCGATAACAGAAAAATCGTATGATTTAATATAACTCATTGATTCTAATAATAGAAG